>NZ_JBHYUU010000008.1:19711-104405 GCF_042749955.1 Kitasatospora sp. NPDC059462
TGGCCTTGGTCCCCCCCGTGGTCATCTGGGGCGTAATGTGGCGCGGTGGGGCCCCGACGGGCCGCACCGCAGTTACAGCGGGATGATCAGCCGGTGTACGAGTACACGTGCCGCTTGCCCTCGCCGCCGTCCGCCTGGCCGCCCATGGTGAGGGCCGCCGCGTCGCCGATCACGGTCACGTCGTCGTCGTCCTCGGTGGCCTCGATGACGGGCTCGTTCACGTTCATCTCTCGGTTCCTTCCTGCTAGGTGGTGCGACGATCACCGGGGGATTCCCGGTGGGGCCCGGCCTGGCGGACTTCCCCATCCGAACCAGGTCGGGAGCTTTGGAGGTCAACGCCGAGGGCGGCTAGGACCATGGATCTCCGCGTACACACACTTGCCCCGGGGACGGAGATCGAGCCCCCAGCGCTTGCACAGCCCGTCTACGATCACCAGGCCGCGACCGCCCGCCGGAACCCGGTCCGGGTCGGCCGGCAGGCCGGACTTGATGAAGACGGGCGGGTAGCGCGACCCGTCCTCGACCGAGATCCGAACCGCAGACTCTCCGATCCGCTCCACGGTCAAGGTGATGCTGCGCCGGCACCCCGTCTGTATCGCATTGGTCATCAACTCGCTGGTGACCAGAACAGCGTTCTCGACCAGGCCGACCAGGTCCCAGCGGAGGAGAGTGTTTTTGATCAGTTCTCGGGCGAGGCTGGCGGATTCGTCCTTGTAGGAAAAGGCCGCGGTGATCGTCCCGGTCAGCTCGGTGTCCGACACGGCTCGTACGGGAGACTCGGCGATAGTCGTCACGTCATCGCCTCCGCCCTTCGAAGGGCATCCCGGAACAGCTCCATCTTCTCGGCCGAGGCTCCAAGCCCGGTCCAGGTTCCGTGCCGTTCGGCGATCTCCTCGGGCTTCAGCTTCTCGTGAAGCCACTCCCCGGGGGTCCTGCGGACGAGGGGTTCCGGAGGGTGTACGGCGTCGGCCGGGTCGGGCTCGGCCGGGAGCTGGAGCCCCTGAATCTGCTGCTCAATGCCCGCCAACATCTCGCGGTCGAACCGCAGCTCCAGGACTGGTGGGGGGCGCTCCCCGGTGGGGTCGGCGACGATGCCGCTGATGGTCAGCCGAATGGGAAGCTCAGGCCGGCCGAGGTGCTGCAACTGCTCGGGGGTAAGGGCCTCGATGTAGATCCGGCTGCCCTGCCGAAGTTCGGTGCTTTCCGCCAACACGGGATGTATCGGCGGCGTTCCCGTCGTCGGAGTCATCTTCCTTCTCCCCCTCTTCGGCGTCCTCCTTGAGCGTGACGCAAACGATCTTGTTTCCCGCGCTGAGGTTGAGGTCGGTGTGCCAGCTCGCCGCCAGCGCCTCGATCAACTCGAAGCCACGGCCGCCGAGGTCGTTCGGGCCAGCGGCGCGGGGCTTGGGCAGTTCAACGGAACCGTCCTCCACCTCGATCCACATCGGCCGACCTTCCAGGGCCACGAAGGTGACCTTGAACGGCGTCCCGGCATGCCGGATCGCGTTCGTGGCCAGTTCGCAGGCGAGGACCATCGGCGTGTGGGGGTCGATGCCGACTTCAAGACAGCACTTCCTGATGAACGCGCGGACCAGGCGAACCACCGTGGGGTCAGGTTCGAACTTCGCCGAGCGGATCAAGAGGGCATACGGACTCACATGAACGTGAGTGATCAGTTCTCGCACAGCTCCTCCACAGATCGGCCGGAGGGAGCCGTGCGCCATCGCGGACGCACTACACTCCGCAGATGGCTCGTAGCGGTTGGTGCGGAATTGAGTTTCCTCGTACGAGCGGCTCGTACGCAAGCCCTTCGTGAGTACCCGTCAAAGTTCACTCGTACGAGGCTTGTCGCCCACTTTGGGCGCTACTCTCGGTTCGGCAGCGTTTCCGCAGGACAGGGAGGATCGGAGCGTGGCGAAACCGCAAGCGTCCCGCGCGATGGTGAGCGTCGGCCGGCGGCTCAAGGCGCTTCGTACGGAAGTCCGCCCGCGCGTGACGCAGGCAACGGTCGGTCTGGCTCTCGGCAAGAGCCAGGATCTTGTCTCCCTGATGGAGAACGGCGGCCAGCTACCCACCGACCGCCAGTTGATGGTGATGTTCGACCTGTACGGGGTGGACGGAGCCATCCGCCTCGATGTCCTTGCGGAGATCAGGGCTGCCAGGGCGTCTCAGGCAGCATGGTGGGATGAGTACCTTGCTCACCTTCCACGCAGCCTCGTCCGGCTGATCGAACTCGAAGACCCCGCCAACAAGGTCCGCATCTCCACTGGTGCGTTGATCCCCTGGCCCGGCCAGGTGCGTCCGTACATGGAGGCTGTGGACGAGTTCCATCAGTTGGAGAATGGCGTCGAGAAGACCGCTACCCAGCACACCGTGCGCCTTCGGCGGCAGGACATCTTCTTCCGGTCCGACAATCCGGCCGTCCTGGACGCGCTGTGCTCGGAGGCCGCCATCCGCGCACAGGTCGGCGGGCCGGTGGTGATGAAGGCTCAACTCGATCACCTGGTGGAGATCATGCAGCGGCCGAACATCACGCTGCGGATCGTCCCCTTCTCAGCTGGAGCGGCTGCGGCTACTCAGGTCAACTTGAACGTCTTGGACTACCCGACTCCGGGTGACCCGGGCGTGGCCAGCATGGATACCGGGACAAGCGTGGCGATCTTGGAAGACCCGAAGGAGGTACGGGCCCGGCGTCGGAGGTTTGACTACCTGGCTGCGAAGGCGTTGACTCCGGAAGAATCGCTGGAACTGATCGAAACGGTTAGCAAGGAACTGTGATCTTGATGGAGAAGCAAGAGCTGTACGACGTCACTCCGCCGGTGGAAGAGCGGATCAAGTCGCCGCTGAGCGAGGGCAACGGCGCGTGCGCCACCTTTGCGGCCATCCGGAACAGTGCCGGCGACGTGATCGGGGTTTACCAGGGGGACAGCCAGAACCCTGACCTCCTGGGAGTCCGATACACCCTGGACGAGTTCTACGCCATGGCTGATGGTATCGACGCCATCCGTAAGGGCCTGGGACTGTAGCGGCCTCCGCGCCTGCCCTGGGCACCCCCGCCATCCCTTGGAGGCGGGGGTGCATCGCGTTTCGGGCCGTGCTGGCCAGTCGCCCAGGGCGGGGGGTGGGGCCTGGTGCCAACGACCGGCGGGCTCGGCGGGGTCCGGCTCGGCGGAGGCCGCGGGGGTGGGGCCTGGTGTCCGCTCGCCGATCTCGACTCCGTCGGCGAGGAGCTGCTGCACGGCGGCGTTGACCTGGTGGCGGTAGCGGTGGCGGGAGATGTGGTGGCCGTTCTCCCGGATCTCGTAAGAGTCGTGGGCGAAGTCGCGGTCGTTGAGGGTGACGACGAGGCGGCGGTCGTGGCCCGAGCCGGTGACGGTCCAGCGGCCGGCACCCTCCGCGGACCACGTCAGGTCGATGTCCGCTCCGGTGCGGGCCCGCTCGGCGCGCTCGCGCTCGGCCCACGCGTCGGCGCGGCGCTGGCGCTCGGCGGCCAGCTCGTCCTGGTACCGCTGCTCGGCCTGCTCGCGGAGCCGGACGAGTTCGGCGCGGGTCTCGGCGTGCTGGCGCTGGAGCTGGGCCCAGAGCTGGCGGGCGGCTTCCTGGCGTCGCTGGTCCTCCTGGCCGCCGGGCAGCGGGGGGAGGGCCTGGGGTTCGTGGCGGGCGGGCCAGGGCTCGGCGAGGTCGGCGCGGTGGTGCTGCCAGGCGCGGACCATCGCGCGGCCGTCGGGGGTGGCCGTCACGTCGCCGCGCTCGTCCTGCTGAAGGAACCCGGCCTTGATGACCAGCTCGACCACGCGGCGGCGAACCCGGCGGCCCTTCGCATCGAGCCGGGCCCCGGCCGGCACCAGGCGGTAGCCGGTGCCGTCCCACCACACCCCGCCGTCGGGGTCCTCCCGGGTCGCCGCCGAGACGAGGGCGTACACCCGCGTCGTCCACCCGGACTTCTCGCGGACCTCGCGGGTGCGCTCGGCGGTGATGTACCGGCGGATCTCGGCTTCGTGGTCGTCGGCGTGGAGGCGGGCGGCGTGGTGGGCGTCGTCGCGGTGGAGGTGGTCGTCGCCGACCTGGGCGGGGCGCCCGGCGTAGCGGTCGCCGCAGGACAGGCACCACACCTTCCCGCCTTCGCCCCGGTAGCCGCCGGGGCCGACGCCGACGGGGCAGGTGTCGCGCAGGCCCCAGTCCAGGGCGGTTCCGCCGCCGGGTATCCAGGGGGCGCGGGCGGGGGTGGTCACTGGTGTCTCCTGCGTTGTGTGGGTCGCCCGGGTGGTCACTCTGGGCGATGGGGTGGGGTACACAGCGTAGGGGTCTATGTCATTATGTCTTTTTTAGTGACATTCTAAAAAGAACATAGACATAGCCTCTAAAGGTGGGGCTCGAACCAAAACAGGGTCCGACACCCGGCATTGCGACACGGGCCCCACCCCGGGGAGGGGGTGGGGCCTGGTGCCGGCGGCCGGTCACGGCCGACGCGCGTCCTGGGCCTGCCCGAGGTCGCGCACGATGGCGTCGAGCCGGGAGCGGCTGACACCGAACTCGGCGGCGGGGGCGATCCCGGAGTCCACCAGGCCGATCAGGCTGTGCAGGTAGTCCGCGAGGACACCGATCTGCTCGGCGGTCATGGTGGCGTGGACGGTGTGGCCCTTCCCGCGCTTGACGTAGGTGGCGTTCTCGAAGAGGGCGGCGGCCACGGCCTCCTCGCCCCTGCCCTGGAGGGCGTCCCGGTCGGCCAGGGCGGCGACGAGGGCGGCGGGCAGGCGGACGGTGGTGGTGCTGGGCATCGGGGTTCCTCGGGGGTGGTGCGGGTGAGCGGGAGGGGGTGGGGCCTGGTGCCGTCGGGCGGTCAGTCGGTGCCCATGGCGTCCAGCCACTCCCCGGCGTCCATGCCGTCGAGCGTGGGGAGGCCGTTGCGGAAGCGGACGTCCGTGGCCTCCAACTCCAGGTCGAGCAGCCGGCCGACGTGCAGGCACTCGCGCACGACGAGGCCGCGGAAGGCGGCTTCGGCCCGGACCCGTGCCTCGTCCCCGAAGTAGCGGCGGGGCTGGTCCCCGGTGAGCATCCGGCCGGCCGCACCGAGGGGCTGGCGCTCCACGGTCCACGTGCCCTTCGCGTCGGAGGCGGCGGTGAACCGCACGCTCATCTCCGGCCGGTCGGCGGTGCGGGGGTAGGTGAGGGTGTAGGCGGTGGTGGTGGCGGTGGGCACTGGTGTCTCCGGGGCGGTCGTGGCGGGCGCGGGGGCGGGGTCTGGGGTCACGGCTGGACGAGCGGCGCGCAGGCCGGGCAGAGCGGGTCACCGTTGAGCGCCCAGTCCGAGGTGAGCGGGGTGTCCGGGGCGCACAGCGCCCGGCGGTCGGCGTCGTCCACCAGGGCGACGTGCGGCGGGGTGCCGGGGGCGGCGTAGCCGAAGGTGTGAGAGCGGGGCAGGTCCATGACCTTCAACGGCTCGGGGATGACGTGCACGGGGTTCTCCGGAGGGGGTGGGGCCTGGTGCCGGCGAGCGGTCAGCCGTGCTCGGTGGCGAGGTGGCGGCGGCGGGTCTCGTCGGTGTAGCCCTTGGCGGTGTTGCGGGTGGTCCAGCCGCAGGTGCAGGTGGCGGTGGAGTAGGCCCGGCCGGTGCACCCGTCGGTGAGCGGCTTGCCCGAGCTGGTGTGCTTGTGGCTCGGCGGGCACTTCGAGCCGTCGGCGTGGTGGTCGGTGCGGGGCGCCCGGGGCTTGGCCGCGGGGGTGGCCTTCACTGGCCGGCGGCCGGGGGTTCCCATCGGGACGAGGCCGAGCCGGGGGGCTTCCTTCTGCTCGGCGTCCCACTGCTCGGGGGTGAGGGCGTCGCCGACGCAGACGGGTTCGGTGTGGTCGTACCAGGTCTCCCAGTCGGCGGTGACGATGCGCTCTGCCTCGCGCTGGGCGGCTTCGGGGGTGGCGGCGAGCACGGGGACGACGTGCACGGTGATCAGGTCGACGGGGACGATGTACCGGGGCATGCTGGCGCTCTCCTGGACTGCTCGGGGGTGGGGCCTGGTGTCTGACCGGGCTCGGCACGGTCCGGAGGGCGTCCGGACCGCACCGGGACGGGTCAGGCCGCCAGTTCGGTGCTGTTGACGAGCAGGCCGGGCAGGCAGTCCTGGAGCAGCGCGGGAACCATCTCGGTGTTGGTGTCGCGGTACCAGCCGAAGCCGGGGGCGGTGGCGATGGCGAACGGCTCTCCGCCGTCGGCCGGGACGACCACCCGGAACCGCGCACGGGTCGCGTTGACGGCCGGGCGGAGCAGGCCGAGGACGCTGGGGTCGGTGTCGCTGGCGACGCCGTACCGGACTCGCCCGTCCGGCTCGGTCCAGCGCTGCCACCCCGCGCCAGCCGTGCGGGTGCGGCTGGGCTTGATCCGGGGGCGGGGCCCGGGGCCGATCTTCACCGCGCGGCCGGGGCTGCTGAGCGTCGGCAGGTCCAGCGCGGTCTGCACGGCCTTCGAGTGCTTGGCCTGTGCGCCGCGTCCGGCCGGGGTGGTGACGGTGACGGTCTCGGCGGGGCCGTCCTCGCGGGGCAGGCGGAGCGTGGTCGTCAGGGTGGTGCTGTTCACGGTGGCGCTGTTCCTTCGGTGGTGCGGGAGGGGGTGGGGCCTGGTGCCAGAGGGGGTGGGGCCTGGTGCCTAGGCGGCCAGCTCGGCGGCGGGCACAGTGGCGGGCAGTGAGGCGGTGAGGGCGCGCAGCACGGCCTCTGCCATGTCGGCGGTGAGGTGCGAGCACGTGATCTCGATCCCGCTGAAGCGGGCGCGGATGACCTTGACCTCGGCGTGCGGTGACCGGAAGGACGTCCCGGGGCCCTGGTTCCAGCGCAGGGTGCGGACGTTGTCCTCGCCGTTGCGCCGGTTCGCCTCGCCCGGCGGCCGGCCGGTGGTCAGGGGTACCCGCTTCAACTGGCGGGCGATGGTGTCGACCTCATGCACGTCGGTCAGGTGCCGGTGCTGGCGGGCGCTCATCTCGGCGACTGCCGCGTCCAGGACGGGCAGCAGCCGCCCCTGCACGTCGCGGGCGACCTGGGCCCCGGTCTTGGCCCGGGTGACGGTGATGTCCCCGGTCTCGATGTCGTACCGGTAGTAGTAGGTGCTGCTGTCGGGCAGGACGCCGTGCAGGGTCCACCGGCCGGAGCGCAGCCGTTCCTGCTGGATCAGGATGCGGGCCCCGTCCTCGGCGCGGACGAGTTCGGCGCACGGGTGCCAGTCGGGTATCCGGCGTGGGTCGACGGTCCACTCGTCGGGACCGAGGGCCTGGGCGGTTTCTTCGGCGAGCGCCAGCAGCTCGGCGCGCAGGGGGGCGAGGTTGTCACGGAGGGCGGTCACGGTGGCGCTGTTCCTTCGGGGTGGCGGGGGTGGGGCCTGGTGTCAGCGGCGCGCGGTCACGCGGCGGCGGGGAGCGCGTCCAACGGCTCGGGGTCGTAGACCTGCATCTCGTTGGAGTGGCTGTATCCGTCTTCGCGGGCGTCGCTCTCGAAGAGATCGACGGCGGCGGCCTCGGCGGCGTCGTAGTCGTCGGCCTCCACCACGAAGCGGTAGGACACGGTCTCGTCAATGTGGACGGCGTAGCGGGGCACAGCGGTCTCCTGCGGGTGGTGGGGGTGGGGCCTGGGCCCGGCCGGCATCGGGGTGTGCCGGATGCCGGCCTCGGGGCGGGGCCTGGTGTCAGCGGCTCAGGACCCGGAGCAGGCCGACCAGGTCGGCCCGGAGGCCCGCGAGCTCTTCGCGCAGTGCGGCGTTCGCGGCGGTGACTGCCGCGACGCTGGCGCGCAGCTCGTCCAGCTCGGCGGGGTCCATCTCGAAGTCGTCCGGGTCGGTCACGCCGTGACGCCGACGGGGTGGGCCCTGGTGTACGCGATGCGGGCGGTGTGCCCGGCCCGGCTGAGCCGCCACGCGCCGGGGACGGTTCCGGAGGTGAGGTACCCGGCCTCGGCGAGTCGGGCGCTGGCGGTGCCGTCCGGGTCGCTGATGTCGGCCATGATCCGGTCACCGTCGAACCAGAGGGACAGCAGCGCGAAGTCCTCGGCACTGATCAACGGGACCTCGCCCGGGGCGTACTCCAGCTCGGCGACGAACGCTTCCAGCTCGGCGGTCAGGGTGAGCAGCAGTGCCCGGCTGGCGTGGGCCCGCCCGTCGTCCATCTCGTCCACGTCGCCCATGTACTTGTCGTCGGCGGGCTGGTCGGGGAAGTCGCGGTTGTCGTACGTCGGGATGTCGGTGAACGCGTCCTCCCAGTCCTGTTCGTGGCGGTAGACGCGAGCGGCGAGGGCTTCGAGACGGGCAACGGTGGCGTTCACGGTGGCGCTGTTCCTTCGGTGGTGCGGGAGGGGGTGGGGCCTGTGCCCCGGGCGGGGGCTGGTGTCAGCAGGCGTGGGCGGTGAGCGTGTTGTCCGCCGCGCAGATCAGTTCGCCGAGCTGCTGGCCGAACTGGCCGGGGGCGGGGCGCTCACAGGTGCTACAGGTGACGTCGTCGTGTTCGATGTCCAGGCCGATGACGGAGAGCGCCGGGGGCAGGCTGGCGGCGGCGTGGACGACCCGCAGGAACACGGGGACGGTGATGACGAGGGTTCCGCCGCACGGGCAGCGAAGGAGCGGGGCGGGGGGCGGGGTGGTGGTCATGGCGCTGTTCCTTCGGGAGGGGGTGGGGCCTGGTGCCAGAGCGGCCACGGCAGGGGCCGGAGGGTGTCCGGCCGCCACCGAAGCGGCTCAGACCTCCAAGCCCTTGAGCGCCGCGTCCCACGGCACCATGGCGTCGGTGACCAGCCGGGCCACGTGGTCCCCGGCCGCCCGCCCGCACTCCTTGCAGCTGACGGTGGACCCTTCGATGCCGACCCCGTAGACGTAGACCCCGGGGGTGCCGTCGGGGCGGCGGTAGATCTCGAACCACAAGGGGGCTGCGGACTCCAGCACCCCGCCGCAGTCCTCACAGCCGAACTCGTCGGCGCTGGCGGTCACTTCGTGGTCGGGCAGGTCCGCGACGATCGCGGCGAACTGCTCGGCGGTCTCGGCGGCGGTGGGCTCGGGGGTGTTTTCGGGCATGGCTGTGCCTCCGTGGTGGCGGTGGGGGGTGAAGGGGGGTGGGGCCTGGTGTCTGTGCACCCTTGGCGGGGGCCCGGCGGTGGGCGCTGGGCCCTCACCAGGGGCGCACAGCTCAGAGCGACCGGAAGACGTAGTTGCCCGCCGTGTGGGTGTAGTCGCACTCCCACGCGATCATGTCCAGAGCGGGCCGCCACCCCCGGCACTCCTCCCGTACGGCGCGGTACTCGGCGTCCGTCTCCATGAGCTGGTCGTGGGCGAAGTCCTCCAGCGACTCCCACTGACCGCAGTAGGCGTCTTCGAAGGTGTCGACGGCGTACTCGGCATTGCCGGTGTACGCGGCGTAGGCGGTCAGGGCTTCAAGCTCGGCGAACAGTCCGGCGTCCTCGGCAAGCTCGGTCAGGTACTCGGCGGTGCGGCTCACGGTGGTCTCTCTCGGGTCGGTGCGGTGGTCGGGGGCGGTGGCGGTCAGACGCTGTCGGGGGCGTCGAACAGTTCGCTGATCAGGAGGTCCAGACCGGTCACGCCCTCGGCGCGCATGTCGCGGAACGCGTCGAACATCGCGTGCACGTCGTCCGGGTGGTCCATGCCGAGCTTGGCCAGGTTGGGCCAGTAGCCGGACAGGCGGATCATGTCGGTGCGGGTCATGGCGGTACGTCCGTTCTGTGGTGCGGTAGTTGAGAAGGTGGAGGGGGTGGGGCCTGGTGCCTACGCGGCCCGGCCGTACACGGCGCGGTATCCGGCGCGGGAGCCCCGGACGATGGCGCGCACGTCCTCGCGGTACGCGGCCCCCTGCTCGGCGGCGTAGCCGTCCAGGTAGGGCTGGAGAACGGCCGTCAGTGGCTCGCCGTGGCCGTACACGGTGTAGGCCCGCCAGGGTTCGGCACCGGGGATCGGCACGGTGGTGGCCGTGGCCGGGCGCGACTCCTCCAACGCGCAGTCACGGCAGAGGAGTTCACCGCACCGGGTGGTCATGGGGGTGAGCCACTTGTCACAGTCGGAGCACGCGACGTACCCAAGGGTTTCCAAGGCGTCTTCGATCATGGCCATGGTGATGTCACCGGGGGTCGGGCAGTCGAGTTCCCGCAGGATGTCCTCACCGTCGACCCCGTCCGGCAGGGTGACGGGTGACCCTTCGATCTCTTCGACCATGGCGGCGTGTTCCCGCGTGCTGTGGTCGTCCTCGTCCAGCAGGGGGTATCCGGCCAGGCTGTCCGCGATCCGGCGGGCGGCGTCGCTGGCCAGGAACGAATCGGCGTCGTAGGCGATCCCCTCGCCCAGGGTGTCCCACAGCCCCCCGCACTCCCCGGCGGCGTCCGCCATGATCCGGCACGCGGCCTGCCAGTTGGACTGTGCGCGGACCGCTTCCGATTCGTGCTGGTGCCACCCCTCCCCGTCCTCCAACAGGGCCCCCGTGCCGTCCATGACCATGCCTATCCGGGCCCACCCGTGGCCGTCCGCTTCGGACTCCATACGGGTCACGAACTCCCAGCGGTGGCAGTGCTGGCCGGTGGCGGTGAGGAGTTCGTCAGTCAGGGTCGCGCTCATGATCGTTCCTTGCGTGGTGCGGGTGGTCAGCGGGTGGTGGAGAGCCAGTTGCAGGCGTACGCGCTGCCCTGGTCGCAGGCGTCCTGCATGCCGGTCGCCCACCCGTCGTTGAAGGCGGTCACCTGCGCGGCGGTGTCGGGCGCGGGCGGCTCGTTGAAGGTGTGGCCGGTGGCCCACCCGCCGAGTGCGGCGGCGGTCAGGGCGAGTACGGCGAGGATGCGGCGGCGGTTCATCGCGGGGGTTCTCCGGGGGTGAGTCGGGCGGGTCAACGACCGGCGCGGTTGCGGCGGTTGCGGCGGCGGCCGGTGATCTCGGCGCGGTCGCGGTCGTAGGCGTTGACCGGCGCGGGGGCGACAGGGGCCGCAGCGGGCTCGGACGGGCCCTGTACGGCCCGCTTGACCAGTCCGGGCACCTGCCGGACCCCGTGGGCGACAAGGGCCGTCAGGAGGGCCGCAGCGAGCCCCCCGCCCCAGTTGCCGGTCTGCCACGGGGCACCGGCCAGCAGCATGACCAGCCCCAGGGCGGCGGGGATTCGGTGGTTACGCATCGTGATCTCGTTTCGGTCGGTCCGTCGCTTGCAGGACCAACACTGCACCACACCACCAGCGAAAGTCGAACGGAGAATGCGTGACCTGCATCACATAGATGAGGCATGCTCGTTCTCGCCAAGGCGGAAGACGCGCGCGCACGCGAAGCGACGCCAAGTCCCTTGCAGAACAAGGGATTTGGCGTGGCCGTGGCGGCGGTTCGGCGGTCGTGACGGGGCACCCCGGGGGGTGCCTCCCGCGCGCGTTCCTTTATTGCCCGGAGCGTCATAGCAGCCGAGATCCGATACGAACGCCGGCCGATCCCTTCTTCCGGATCACTAACGCAGTGTGACCAGGGGATATGAACCCAGAGCCACGTACTGACTGCGGAGCGTCACCGCCCGGGCGGCCGGCGTGTTAACCGGACGGCCTTAATACAGGTGGAGGCAGCTACCGCGCGCGTGCGCGCTCCCGATGCTGCGGCACGCCGGCCTGCCTCCTCTCGTAGCCCCGCCAGGGCAACGCTCCCTCGACCGGCCCTCTCTCCCTGGTCGAGGTCGAGCACCTGGCGGGGCCCTGCGCTCAAGGAGGTTGCCGTGACCGCGAGTTCGCGCCGGACGACCCCGCTCCCCCCGCACTGGGCCCGCCTTCGCCGCGCGGTGATGAACCGCGACGCCTGGCGCTGCCAGCACGTCCGGTACGACACCGGCGAGCTGTGCGGCGAGCCCGCGCGCCACTGCGACCACATCGTCCCCGCCTCCGAGGGCGGCCCCGACGACTCCGCCAACCTGCGCGCGCTGTGCGACTGGCACGTCCTGCGCAAGGATGCGGCCGACGCCGGCCGAGCCCGCCGCCGGGCCGCCGCGGACCGCTGGCAGCCCGCCCGAAACCGCCGACGCCACCCCGGGGAGGTCCGTTGAACGTCGACCCGACCGAGAAGGACGCGGCGAAGATCCGCACCGCGCTGGTCGAGCTGTACGAGACCGAACTCGACCTTGAGCCGACCGACCTCGCGCTGATCGACGTCGCCGCGCCGATGCTCGCCCGTGCCGCCCAGCTCGACGCCGTGGTGCGCCGTGAAGGCCAGATGATCCCCGGCGGCAACCGCGCCGGAATGATGGTCCTGCACCCCGGCATCGCGCAGGCCCAGCTCAGCCGCACGCAGGCCGCCGGCCACCTCGCCAAGATCCGCGGTGAGGGCGACGGCCCGAAGCGCGGCCACAACGCCCGCGACGCCGTGGGCGCCCGCTGGGGAAACCGAGTCTGAGAGGAGCCCGCCGTGGCACGCCGCAAGGCAGCACGGGCCGCAGGCCCCTCGGACGAGTCCCTGCGCATCGCGCGGACGATCACCTACTACCAGACCTGCCTGGACGCTGCCGTGCCGCACGAAACGGCCCGGGAGCTGTGGGCCCACGACATGACCACGCCCTTCGAGGCCGGTGAGCACGTCTCCGCCGCGATGGCCCGCGCCCTGGAGCTGCGCGCCCGCCAGGAGGCAGCCCAGCCGTAGGAGGTGGCCGTCCTGACCATCACCTACGAGCCCGTCCGCACGATCCCGGACACCGTCCCGCACCCGCACCGCACCCTCGCAGGCGAGCTGCTGCGCTGGTCGGCGCACGCCTTCCGGCCGGACTGGAAGTACACCCCGGAGCAGTGCAGGATCTTGGCCCGCTGGTACGAGCTGCGCGACGACGCCGTGCCCGAGGACCCGAACGACCCCGAGACCTGGGGCAGGGCCTTTCGCTGGGAGTCCGGCACCCTGCGCCGCCTCAAGGGCTGGGGCAAGGACCCCGCCATGGCCTCGGTCTGCGCGCTGGAGTTCGTCGGCCCGTGCCGCCTGGTCGGCTTCCGCGCCGACGGGTCGCCGATCGGCGGACCGCCGCAAGAGGCGTGGGTGCAGATCTTCGCCACGGCCGCCGGTCAGAACGTCAACACGATGTCGGCGTTCTCCACGATCTTCAGCCAGGCCGCCATCGACCGGTACGCGATCAAGCTGGGCCAGGAGGTCTGCTACGCGATCCAGGCCGACACCGACGGCCGGCAGTGCCGTCTGGAGGCGAAGGCGTCGAGCTTCCGCGCTGCGGAGGGCGGGCGCCCATCGTTTTCCCTGCTCAACGAGACGTGGCACTGGGTGGCTGCCACGGGAGGCCCCCGCCTGGCAGCCACAATTCGCCCCAACAGCACCAAAGTTGGCGGGCGAACGATGGAGATCACCAACGCCCCGGTCATCGGGGAGGAAAGCGTCGCCGAGTCGACGTGGTACGCCTTCCAGAAGCAGCGCGACGGGATCAACCGCGACGCCGGTATCTACTACGACTCAGTGGAAGCCCCTCCCGGGATCGACCTCGCCGACGAGGACCAGCTGCGCGCCGCGATCCTCTGCGCCCGGGGCGACTCGGTGTGGATCAACCCCGGCCGGGTGATGAAAGACATCTGGTCGGCCAGCACCACCGAGGACGAGTCCCGCCGGAAGTACCTCAACCAGCTCTCCAGCCACGATGACGCCCTGGTCGACCGCGACACCTGGGACCTGGCCACGGTCGAGGCCGCGGACGGTATCCGCCCCGGCGAGCGCATCGTGCTCGCCTTCGACGGCGGCAAGACCGACGACTCAACCGGCCTTCTGGCCATGCGAGTTCGGGACAAGACGGTCCAGAAGCTCGCGCTGTGGGAGAAGCCGGACGGCCCGGCCGGCAAGGGCTGGGAGGTCGACGGCACCGAGGTCAACGACATGGTGGCCCACGTCTTCAAGCGGTACACCGTCGTCGGCTTCTTCGCCGACGTCGCCGGGTGGGAGTCCTACGTCGCCGACTGGTCGGAGAAGTACGGCAAGCACCTGCTGATCAAGGCCAGCGGGAAGTCGTCGGTCGGCTTCGACATGCGCGCCAACCAGCGCGAGATCACCACCGAGCACATGGCGATGGTCGGGGCGATCGAGACGGTGGCCCTGCCGCACGTGCGCGACTACTCGCTGACCCGCCACGCCCTCAACGCGCGCAAGAGGCCCAACCAGTACGGCATTTCGTTCGGCAAGGAGTCGCGCGAGTCGAAGCTGAAGATCGACCTCTACGCGTGCATGGTCCTCGCCTGGATCGCCCACCGCCGCCTCACCGAGAGCGGCAAGCTCAAGCCCCAGAAGGCCCCCGGCCAGCTACAGACCCGAGGAGGGTTCTGATGTCCCTCCCCGTCGTCGTCAAGCGTGCCCGGCACGCGAAGGACCTGATCGACCGCGACTTCGACCGGCTCAACCTGGTCGACCGCTACGCCCAGGGCGCCCACCGCGCGCCGTGGATGCCGAGCAAGGCCAATAGCGAGTTCAAGGACCTGGTCAAGCGCAGCATCGTGAACGTCTCCGTCCTCGCGGTGGAGGCCCCGCTGAACGCCCTGCGGGTGGCCGGCTTCCGTCGGCCGGGCTCGGGTGAGAACGCCTACGAGTGGGTGTTCTGGCAGAAGAACAGGTTGGACGAGCGGCAGAACGCCGTCCACCGCGCGGCGCTGACCTCCGGGGCCGCGTACGTCGTCGTCACCCCGGACCCGCGCAAGGGCCGCAAGGAACCACAGATCCGGGCCTACGACGCGATCAGCACGGTGGCCGTCTACGCCGACCCGGCGTGGGACGAGTTCCCCGTGTACGCGCTGCACGTGCCCGAGCAGCAGCCGGACGAGGACCGCACCGTCGGCTTCCTGTGGGACGACGTGGCGAAGTACACCGTCGACCTGGACGCCGAGGCGGAGGCCGCGGTGCTCACCTCCGAGCCGCACGGCATGGGCGTGTGCCCGGTCGTGCGGTTCTCCCCGGCCGTGGACCTGCGGGGCCGCACCCGGGGCCTGGTCGAGCCGCTGATCACTTCGCAGGACCGCCTCAACCAGCAGACGCTTTCGCTGCTGCTCAACGAGCACTGGGGCGCGCACGCGATCCGCTTCGCCACCGGCCTCGCGCCGGCCGAGCGGCTGGACCCCGAGACCGGCGACCCGATCCGCGACCCGGAGACGGGCGAGCCGGTGTACGACGTCCCCTCGCTGGACCCGTCCACCCTGCTGATGGCGCCCAACTCGGACGCCCGGTTCGGGCAGCTTCCGGCGATGCCGACCGGCGATCTGCTGGCCTCCCGCCGTCAGACCGTCGAAGAGATCATGGGGCTCGCCGACGTCCCCCCGCACTACCTCGCCGGGTCGAACCTGGTGAACCTCTCGGCGGACGCCCTGGCCGCCGCCGAGACCTCGTTCAAGCGGTTCTTGAGTACGCTCCAGGACTCGCTGGGCGAGTCGTGGGAGTCGGTGTTCCGGCTGTGCGCCGTCGCGGCCGGCCGGGGCGAGCTTGAGCAGGACGAGAGCCAGGTCGAGTGGGCCGAGAAGGCAACCCGATCGCTCGCCCAGGCCGCCGACGCGATGGTCAAGCTCATGCAGCAGGGCGTCCCGTTGTCGGTCGCGCTGCGCAAGGTCCCCGGCTTCAGCCAGGCCGACATAGACGAGGCGGTGAAGGCCGCCGAGGAAGCCGCCCGCAAGGCCGAGGCAGCCGAAGCCGAGGCCCTGAAGCAGCAGAAGGAGGCGGCCAACCGTGGCATGGACTCCGAGAACCGCCGAGATCCTTCGGGCGGTGGCCGCGTACCAGCTCGCGCAGGAGGCCCTGGCCGGTGAGTTCTCCGCCCGCTGGGCCGAGGCCCTGGCCGCCGTGGAGGCCCGCGAGGTCGCCGCTTCGCTGACCGAGCTGGAGGCCGCCTACGTCGCGGCGATCCGCGAATCCGCGGCGGCCTCCTACGCGCTGTCGGTCGCCTTCTACCGGCTGGTGCGCGCGCTGGAGACCGGCCGTGTGATCGGCGGCCCCGGCTACCGCCCGGGTGCCTCGCTCGGCTCCCTGTGGGCCGACTTCAACCGTGCCACGGGCAAGCGGACCGGCTCCGGACCGACTACGCCTCTGCCCGTGGACACCCGCAACCCCTTCCCCGCCGAAGCCCTGGAGCGCGAGGCCCGCAGGGCTGAGGAAACGTTCCGCCACCAGGTCGCCGACCGGGTGGAGCGCCATGAGCGCGAGCGCCCGGCCCGGGAGGGCTCGGCCGCGCTGGACGATGCCGAGCTGATCGCCTGGGAGAAGGAGTTCCTGGAGTCGCTGAAGACCGGCGGCTCCGGGGCGGGCGGGATGCTCGTCCAGGACGGCGGCCGGGACGCGATCCACACCGCGCTCCAGGACGACCCGGGGGCGATCGGCTACTACCGCGCCACCGACGCGAGCCCCTGCTACTTCTGCGCGCTGATGGCCGGCCGAGGCGCGGTCTACAAGTCCCGGTCGACGGCCGCGTTCGGCGCTCACCCGCACTGCCACTGCCAGGCGGTCCCCATCTTCTCCCGCCGCTACCAACTCCCCTCCGAGAACGACGCGTTCGCCCGGATGTGGAAGCGGTTCGGCGGGGGCTCGCTGGCCGACTGGCGCACCTACTACAGCACGACCACGAAGACGAAGACCTAGGAGAGAGCTTGACCGAGCAGACCCCGACCCCGGCCGAGGCGATCCCCGGCGGCGTGGTGAACCCCGCCACCCCGCCCGCGCCCGAGGAGCCGGTGGAGCTGACTGGCAGTCAGGAAAACTCGAGCGAGGCGACCGGCGAGCCCATCCCCGCCCCGGTGCCGGCCGAGCCGGACTACAAGGCCCTGTACGAGAAGATGCAGGCCGACCTGGACGCCACCCGCCAGCGATCCACCGAGGCCGGTGTCGAGGCTGACGAACTGCGGGCCCAGGTGGCCCAGCTCCAGGAGCAGGGGCTTCGGGACCGGATCGCCGCCGAGTACGCCCTGCCGCCGGTTCTCGCCGCGCTGGTCCAGGGCGGCGACGAGGCCGCGGTGCGCAAGCACGCCGAGGCCCTGGCCGCCGTCGCCGCACCGAAGCCCCTGCTGGGCGCGGGCGGGCTGACCCCGCACGCCGAGCCCGACCCGTACAAGGGCCTCGCCGAGAAGCTGCGCCAGCGCCGTTACGGCATCTGAGCCGCCCCACTCCTTCCCACCGCCCCTGAGACCGCCCTGCCCCGGGGTGGTCCTCCGTCACCCCGAGGATCAGCGCCATCAGCACCAACCCCGCACGTGCCAACGCCTTCCAGAACCCCGACAAGCTCATTGGCGAGGCCCTGGCCAACCTGAAGGACTCCGTGGTCCTGGCGTCGATGTTCGACCGCCGCCCGGCCGAGCAGTTCGTCAACGCGACCGGCCAGGTCATCTCGATCCGCCGCCCCGCCCGCCTGAAGGGTGCCGAGGAGGCGATCGACACCAAGCGCGCCTTCAACGACACCGCCACCTGGATCAAGTCCGAGACCCTGAACGAGGGCCTTCTCGAAGTCCGCATGGACACCCACGCGTACTCCGCGGTGGACCTGAGCGACGCGGAACTCTCGCTCGACCTCCTGAGCTTCGGCGAGCAGGTCATGGTGCCGCAGGTCGACACCATCACCGAGCGCCTGGAGCGCAAGGTCGCCACCGCGATGAACCAGTTCCCGGACGTCGCCGCCACCGCGAAGATCCCGGTCGACCTGACCAAGGCCACGTCCGACGAGGCGGCCGGCCAGATGATCCGCAAGGCCCTCGCCCGCCTGCGCGTCCAGCTCAACAAGGAGAACGTCCCCGCCGAGGGCCGCGTCGCGGTGCTGGGTTCCGAGGCCGCGTTCTACCTGCTGAACTCCTCCTCCATCCTCAACGCCGCCGAGCACGCCGACGGCGGCGCGGCCCTGAAGGAGAGCACCCTCGGTCGGGTCCACGGCTTCCGCCTGGTGGAGTCCACCAGCGACACCCTGAACCCCCTGGGCGTCTACGCCTTCCACCGCTCCGCGATCCAGCTCGTCTCCGGCGCGCCGTCGGTCCCGGAGTCCGCGAAGGGCGGCCGGGGCAACGCCGAGGGCTTCTCCCTGCGCTGGATCAAGGACTACAACAGCGGCGCGGCGATGGAGCGGAGCTTCCTCTCCTCGTACTGGGGCGCGACCCTGGTCACCGACCTGAAGAAGGGCGAGACCGACTGGTCGAAGCCCGCCAACATCGTCAAGGTGCGCGGTATCCGCGTCACCTTCACCGGCGAGCCGAAGCTCGCCCTGGCCGCGTGAGCACCGCCGGGCTGACGGTCGACGCGCTGTTCGCCCGGCTCGGACGGCCCGCTCCCGAGCCCGGTACGCCGGACTGGGAGCGGGCCTCCGCCGCGATCGAGGACGCGTTCTGGGTGATCGCCGCCCAGGGCCACCGGGCCTGGTCGCCCGAGCGGCACCCCCCGGTGATCCGCACCCTGGCCCTGGCCGTCGCGGACCGGCGCTTCCGTAATCCGGAGTCCTACGTGCAGGAGCAGGCCGGAGAGGTGTCCTACCGCATGGCGGACGGCTCCCCGGTCGGCCTGGCCCTCACCCGGGGCGAGGTCGCCCTGATCGAGCGGGTGGCCGGCCGATCCGGACTGCGCTCGGTGCAGGCCCGCCGCGAGGTCGCCTCACGCGGCCTGCGGGTCGCCTACCCGTTCCCCGATCCGTTGGACTCCTGGGGGCCGGTGTGAGCCTGCTGGAACGCGGCCGGACCCGGGTCACCGTCCACACCGTGCGGTACGTCGATGACGGCTACGGCGACCGGCGGCCGGCACCCGGGCCGAGCAACACCTACTCCGCGTGGGTCGCCCCCGTCGGCGACGCCGCAGGCTGGCGGGCCCCGGTCGGCGCTCAGGTCGGCTGGTCACCCCCGGTCCGCCGCAAGGTCGTCTTCCCGCCGGACGTCGTGATCGACAAGTGGTCCTCCCTCGCCTTCGAAGATGACGGCGACCCCGGCACGCACTGGGCCGTGGTCGACGCCCCCCGCTCCCACCACGGCGCGTCCGACCGGATGCGCTTCGTGACCGTGATCGTGGAAGGGGGTGGCCAGAGTGGCTGAACTCCGCCCCGACTTGGACGCCGTCGTGGCCGCCCTGCCCGGCGTGATGGGCGCCCTCAAGCTGGAGGCCGAGGAGCGCAAGGCCCGCGTCGCCGCGAAGGCCGCGCTCCACATCGACACCGGAGAGTTCATCGCCGGGCTCAAGGTGAAGCGGCACGTCAAGGGCTACGCCATCGTCAACGAGGACCCGCTCGCTGCCCACAAGAATTGGGGCGGCTTCAACCACCGCGCGAACCGGTACGTGGACGGCATCCACGCGATGGAGGCCGCCCTGTGGTGACCCGCGAGCCCTACCTGATGCCCGACTCCGAGCGCATCGTGCTGGAGGCCCTGCGCACCGTCCTGCCGGAGCACCGCTGCGCGGTCTACCTGCCCACCGACTGGCAGCTCTCGCTGCGCAAGACCGGCGGCCTGGTCATCACCCGCCGGGTCGGCGGCGTGATGAAGGACAAGAGGTTCGTGGACGAGGGCATGTTCGTCGTCCAGACCTACGCCACCAGCCGCGCCGACGCCTCCCTCCTCGCCCGCCGCGCCCGCGCCGGCCTGGTCCGCCTCTGCTTCGAGCAGTTCGGCAACGCCGAGGGCTACCTGTCCCGGTTCCGCGAGGCCACCGGCCCGTTCGCCACCACCGACCCGATGACCGAGGCCCAGACCGAATTCTTCCGGTTCTCGGGCAACTACATGATCACTACGAGGCCCCGCTAGTCGAGGGCCGGAACGGAAAGCAGCTTGGCTGACGACCCCTCGGTCCTGGTACCGGGAACCGGATACATCTACGTCGCCCCGCCGGGCACCGCGCTGCCGGACCTGAAGGCCGGGTTCGACCCGAAGGACGCGACCAAGTGGGGCCCGGCCGGGCTGAACTGGAAGTCCATCGGGAACACCTCGCTGGACAACGGGATCGAGATGAGCGTTGACGGCGACGAGCCCGAGGTGCTGGGGTCCTGGCAGAACAAGAGCCTGCGCACGACCGACCCGAGCAAGACGTACACGGTGACGATCAACCTGTCCGACTTCACCGCGGAGTCGTACAAGCTGTACTACGGCACCGACAAGGGCCTGGACAGCAAGGGTCTGTTCTCCATCCCGACCTCCCCCACCGCGCAGAACCGCGCGCTGATGATCGCGGCGGTGGACGGCACGAAGTGCGTCGCCTGGCACTACCCGAAGACCAGCATCATCGGCGCGGACTCGGTGACCATGGACCCGGCCGCACTCGGCGAGATGCCGGTGAAGGCCACCGTCGTGGCCCTCAACCAGTCCACTCCGCTCGGCTCTGTGACCCCGGTCTTCGACCTGGCCTTGGGCCTTCAGCCCGCCGCCTGATCCCCCCCGGGGGGAGGGGTCTTCTGATTGGACACCCTCCCCTTCCGCAGCTCCGCTTGGACCTTGCGGACCGCGCGGATCGAAACGATCACGGCTTCGCTCAGTGACGGGATCCACCGTCGAAGCACCACGCGGACGACGGCGACCACTGCGCCGGCACCGACGACAACAGGTGCCAGCCAATCGGGAACCTGCACCACAACTCCCTTGCATCTGCGGGCAGATCGGGAGTCAACCTGTTCTTGGGCAGGCTCGACCCGACCTACCGCAAGCGGTAGACGGAATCGAGACCTGCCGGTGCAGAAATCTCGGCGCATAGTTGACGGCACCGTCAAAGACTGGTTTGACGGTGCCGCATTGGAGCCACCGGGCTCACACTGGGGGCATCACCCCTACACACAATCATCTTGATGACTATTCGTTAGATCTGTCAAACCGCCTGGAGGCGCCCCCTTGACCACCCTGACCTACACCCACCTTCAGGCCGAAGCCGAGCGCAAGCACACCGGCAAGGGCCTGAAGTTCGTCGCCAAGAACGGCACGAAGGTCCGGCTGCGCCGGATCGAGGCCCTTCCCGGCGGTGACCTGAAGACCGCGCTGTCCCTGCTGGACCTGGTGCAGTCGAAGAAGATCAGCAACGAGAACCGGATCGCCTCCATGTCCGCACTGCTGGTCGCGGTCGCCTCCGACAAGAAGGCGATGCGCGAGTCCCTGGACGCGCTGCCGCTGGAGCAGACCATGACCGTGGTCGAGGCGTGGATGGAGCAGGCCGCGCCGGGGGAAGCCGCAGCCTGATCAGCCTGCTGGACCAGCACGGCGCGCAGATCACCGCAGACCTGCGCCGCTACTGCGGGGTGGACGTCCTGGACTGGTTCCGGGGCCGGCACTCCGCTCGCTACGTCCTCGCCCTGATCGGGACGCTCCCCGACGACTCCGCGACGCTGGCCGCGATCCGCGGTGGCCGTGAGGCCCTGGGCTGGGACGCCAAGGCGTACGTCCTGGCGGATCTGGTGGACGCCGTCCAGGCACTCACCCACGTCCAGGTCGCCAAGGCGTCGAAGAACCCGCGCAGCGTGGAGCGGCCGAAGCCGTACCCGCGCCCGTACGCCAAGACGTCCCGCCGGCCGACCGGCACCAACCCCTTCGCCGCCGCGCTTCAGCGTGATGTCGGGGAGGGCGGGGGCCCGGCCGTCACCGAGACGTCAGCCCCCCTTGCAGAAACGTTCCGCCTTCCGGCGGCCGTTCTCGCGCGCTCCGCCGCGCCTGAGCGGCCCGCGCCGGTCCGACTCACGTAGGAGGTGAGCCGATGGCCGGTCCCGGCGGCAAGGAAGCCGGGCGCGTCCACGTACGCGTCCTGCCCGACACCAGCGACTTCCGCCAGCGCCTGCGGCAGTACCTGGAGATGCTGGAGAAGTACACCAAGCTCTCCGTCAAACTCGACCTTGACACCACCGGGGTCTCCGCCCGGCTGCGGGAGCTGACTCAGGACCGCACCACCCGGGTCAACGTCTTCGCCGACACGGCGGAGGCCGCTGCCCGGATCGCCGCGCTCACCCGCGAGCGGACGGTCCGCATCCGGGCCGACGTCGATGCGGACACCGGCCCGGCCGAGGCCCGGGTCCGTGCGTTCACCGGCCGCCGCTGGCGGCTGGGGATCAACGTCCACCTCGCCCGGGGTGGCTTCGAGCGGGTCAAGTCCGGTCTAGCGTCAATCGGTTCGGGGGCCGCGGACGTCGCCCGCAACTTCGGCCGACTGTTCACCACCAGCATCGAGCAGACGGCCTCCGCCCTCCAGGGCATCGGCTCGGGCATCAGCTCGGCCGCCCAGGGGGCTCTGGGCATGGCCGGCGGCTTCGCCCAGGCCGGTGCCGCAGCCCTGCCGCTGCTGCTGGCGGTCACCGCCATCGCCTCCTGGGTGACGGTGGTCGCCTCCGGGCTGGTCGCCGTCATCGCCCTGGCGGCGCTGCCGGTCCTGCCGATCGGCCTCGCGGCCATCGCTGCGGCGGGCGACATGAAGGCCCTCGGCAAGAAGGCCGAGGAGGCGATGCAGGCCGCCAGCGAGGCGCTGAAGCCTGCAACTGCCGCCATCCGCAACGAGTTCGGCGGCGCGGTCAAGGACGTCACGGCCTGGTTCAAGCAGGCCGAGCCCGCGATCAAGGCGTTCTTCGACGCCGGGGCACAGTTCGTACGCCCCATGGTGAAGTCGATCACCGACTTCACGGACGTCCTGTTCCCGAAGCTGACGTCGGCGATGACCTCGCCGGGGATGAAGGCGTTCACCGAGCAACTGCCGGTGGCGCTCGTCGCCATCGGGGCCGCGTTCGGTGACTTCTTCATCACCCTGTCCAACGGGGGCGACCGGCTCAAGCTGATCTTGCTCCCGCTGGTCGGCGTCCTGGACGCCGTCCTTCAGGGGATGGCCGACCTGGCGGTCCAGTTCTCGCCCGAGATCGCCGCCAGCATCAGTTGGTTCGCGGACACCCTGCGCCAGTTCTTCGGCGTCTTCAAGGACAACGCGCAGGCCACGGCGATGCTGATGCGCACCGTCGACCTCGGGCTGCGCGCCCTGGTGCTCGCCTTCGGCGTCACGATGGCCGGCTGGGACATGCTGGCCACCGGAGCCGTCGCCGCCTGGCACGCCGTCCAGGCAGCCTGGGACGGGCTGACGTCCGCCACCTCCTCCGCCTGGTCGTCCGTGAAGTCGTGGACGTCCGAGACCTGGGCGTCTGTGCGTTCGTGGGTCTCGGACGCGGCCTCGTCGGTCGGCTCGGCCGTCTCGTCCGCCTGGCGAAACGTTTCCTCTTGGACGTCCTCCACCTGGGGGTCGGTGACCGCCTGGACCTCGTCGTCCTGGGCGTCCGTGACCTCCACCGTGTCGTCGTCGGTCTCGTCGGCGGGCTCGGCCGTGGCCGCAGGCTGGCGGAACGTGACCACCTGGACGTCGTCGGCGTGGAACTCCTGTGTCAGCACTGTGAGTTCGGCCTGGTCGAGTACGGCCAGCGCGGTGACGACCGGGATCGGCAACGTCGTCTCGCTGGTAGCCGGGCTGCCCGGCAAGATCCTCGGCGCGATCGGCGACCTGGGCTCGCTGCTCTACGACAAGGGCAAGTCGGCGATCCAAGGGCTGATCAACGGCATGAAGTCGATCAACGTCGGCAGCATCGCCTCGGGGATCGTCAGCAGCCTCAACCCGTTCAAGTCCGCCGCCCCCGCCCCGCAGGCCGCCGCGCCGCGCTCGCTGATGGCCGCGCCGATGGCGTTCGCCGCCGTGCCGGCCGCGGCCTACGCGAGCCCGCTGGAGCAGGCCCTTCGCCCGGTCGCCTCCGGGCTGCGCTCGCTCGACAGCTACGGCTACGGCCAGCGCGCCGCCGCCGCTCTGCGCCACCCCGACACCGCTTCCAAGGGTGCCGGCCGGGAGCGCTACGGCACGGCCATCACCGTCAACGCCCGCACCAACGCGGACCCCCATGAGATCGGCAAGGCCATCGCGTGGGAGCTGAAGACCTCCGGGAGGTAACTGCTTGGGGGCTCTCTCCCCGCCCTTCGTCAGCGACGTCACCGCCCACACCGCCCGCGTCTTCTACACGAAGACGACGGGCGCGTGGACGGACGTCGAAACCACCAACACCCTGACAGGCAAGGCGCATTACGACGCCGAAGACCCCGAGTGGCCGGGCACCGCGCTGGTCGGCTCCGGCGGCCCGCTCGGCGACGACCCACCGCTGGAGCCGGACACCGAGTACCGGGTCCGCTACCACTCAACCGGGCCGGGCCTGGACGCCTGGTCGGAGCCGGTCACCTTCCGCACCCTGCCCGACCTCCCGCCCCCGGCCATGCCGGACATCGGCCCCCAGCCCAGCGCCCGCAACCCCTACACCGGCCAGCCCTGGACGGCGCGGTGGGGCGGGCTGCTGCTCGGTGAGGACTCCTCCGTCGTCCTGGAGGAAGTGGCCGGCCTGCTCGACGGGCCGGACGTCCGCAACTCGGACGCCGAGCTGCTTCAGCGCGACGGCCTTACCCCGGGCACCGACTACATGGGCGCCCGCACCGTCACCCTGACGATGCTCGCCCTGGACGACCACGAACTCCCGGACCTGCTGGCCGCGTTCGCCTCCGGCGGTCCCGAGCGGGAGTTCGCGTTCGCGTTCCCCGGGGTGGCCGGCGGCCGGTCCCGGATCATGGCCCGGGTCCGCAAGCGCGCCGTGACCATCGACCGCGACTTCCACGCCGGGCGTCGCCGCGTCACCGTCGAGCTGCTGGCCACCGACCCCCGCCTGTACAGCGCCGACGAGGCGCGGGCGAAGGTCGCGGTGGCCGTGCCCCGAGGCGGCCGGCCGATCTTCCCGCTCGTCTTCCCCTTCGACATGGGCGACGGGCCCGCCAGCCGCGCGACCCCGGACATCACGAACACCGGCTCGGTGGACACCTGGCCCGTCATCCGGCTCACCCCCGCCACCGGCGAGATCCGCGACCCGTCGCTGACCCTCGTCCACGGCGGCGACCGCAAGCGCTTCGCCACCCGGGGACTGCGGGTCGGCCGGGGTGACGCCCTGGTGATCGACATGGCCCGCCGCCGGATCACCCTCAACGGCGCGAGCCGCTTCGGCCAGGTCGACCCGGGCTCGACCTGGTTCGCGCTGCCGCCCGGCGGCAGCACCGTGCAACTCGACGTATTGGAAGGCCCCGACGGGGTCACGGCGGACGTCTCATGGCGCTCCGCCTGGATGTAAGGACCCCATCTCTCTTGGCAGTTGAACTCCGCGCCCCGCTGTTCGTCCAGCAGGGCCGCTACGACGCATTGGATCTGCGCACGATGATCGGCGGAACCCGGGGCGCCCACGTGGGCGTCGCCGGGCCCACCGCCCTCCTGGTCGAGAAGGTCGACAACCCCACCCCGCGCGTATCGGTGGCGGCCGGGTCCGTGTGGCTGCCGGACGACGTCGCCGTGTCCCACAAGGGGGCCGTCCACTTCGCCAACCTGGACGCCAGCATTCAGCTCCAGTGCTCCACCCCGAAGGCGGGCGAGGCCGCGCGCCAGGACCTGGTCGTCGCGTTCGCCGACCCCGACACCGCCCCGGCCGGGCCCCTGCTGATGGACATCCGCACCACCGCGGACCAGTACATGCAGTCCGTCTCCTACGCCACCGACGGCACCCCGTACGCCGCTGCGGCGGCCACCGGTACGCAGGTCACCAAGGAGGGCGCGCGCGGCTGGTCCGTCGCGGTCCTCGCCGAGTCCACCCCCGGCGCGCGGGACTGGCCGGTGCCGTCCAACTGCGTGCGCCTGGCCGTGGTGAACATCGCGCAGACCGGCATCACCGGAATCGAGGACCAACGCTTCGTCGTCGCCGGGCAGCTCGACACCACCCCGCTGCGCCACCTGCGCACCGCTGGGGCCCAGGGCGTGGCCACGGTCGCGGCCGGGGCTCCGGCCGGCAGCCTGGTCTACGACTCGGTCACCACTGCTCTGCACAAGGTCACCGGCCCCGGCACCACCGCCCCGGTGCTGCCAGGCGCGGTGCGCCTGGACGCCTCGTACCAGGCGGGCGAGGGGGCATGGGGCGCGGAAGGCTGGCACCAGTTCACCGGCCCGGCCGCAGCGTACCCGCGCCTGGTGACGGTTTCCTTCGAGGCGTCATACCGGGGCGAGTTCGGCGAGGGCTGGATCACCCCCCTCGTGACGGGCCACGGCGAGCGCCGCCGCGCCGGGCGCCCGCAGTACACCCGGGCCGGTGACTCCCGCGACGTACGCGGCCAGGCCACCATCAAGGTCCCGGCCGGCACCCCACTCAACGTCTCCACCAGCGTGTCCCCGGACAACACCCAGAACAACAACGTCAAGCTCGTCGCGGCCTGGACCTCCTACGCCGAGGCCGTCACCACCGTGGCGGCCTGATGAGCGACGACAACGGCTACCGCGTCATCCTGTCCGAGTTCAAGGGCGGCCGGCTGCTGGCCGAGCTGCCCGTCTCCGGCCTGTCCTACCGCTCGATCCTCAACGCCCCCGGCTCCGCCTCCTTCACCGTGCCGCTGGCCGCCGAACCCCTCGCGGGCCTGGACTGGTCGCTGATCTCGCCGTGGCGGATCATCGCGCACGTCCAGCGCGGCAGCCGCGTCCTGTGGGGTGGGCCGCTGCTGACCTGGTCGGTGGACCTGGCGGCCGAGGAGATGACGCTCGACTGCACGGGCCTGTGGGAGTACTACCGCCGCAACATGATCAACCTCGGGTACAGCACCGGCACCACGCCGCGCGAGCAGACCACCATCGCCCGCGAGCTGATCCAGCAGTTCGCCGACAACCCCTCGCCCGTCGCCCCCGGCCAACCCGGCTACTGGGGCAGCAACGGCCCCGGCGCGCTCACCTTCGACCCGGACCTGGTGTCCGTGGCGCGCGAGCGCACGTACCCCTGGTACGAGTGGAAGAGCGTCGGTGAGGCCGTCGAACAGCTCGGCGCGGTCATCCGGGGGTTCGACTTCCGCATAGACCACGACTGGGACGTGGACGCCCGCGTGATCCGCAACCGCTTCCGCTTCCTGTATCCGGCCGGCGGCCAGGACACCGGCATCGTGCTGGAGCACGGCACCAACTGCACCGTCACCTCCGTCACCAGCGACGGCGACCGGATGTGCACCGAGACCGGTGTCAACGGCGCAGGCGAAGGCTGGAGCCAGCTCAAGAGCTGGTGGTACAACGGCCAGCTCGAAACCGAGGACGGCCGCCGCATCCCGCGCCTGGCCGCCGTCGAGACCAACAACTCCGTGGTGCGGGTCGACACCCTCACCGCGCAGGCCGAGCGGATGACCGCCGTCGGAGCGTTCCCGATCGTCGTCCCCGAGGTGACCCTGCACCCGGGCGGCGAGTACTCCGCCGCCGAGCTGCGCGTGGGCCACAAGGTCCGCGTCCGCGCCCGCACGGCGAACTGGCCCGGCATCGACGCCCAGTACGTCATCCAGGAGATCGCCACCAAGGTCACCAGCAGCGGCGAGGAGACCACCCTCTCCCTGGTGCCCGTCTCGATCTTCGAGCGGGTGGACGACTGGGTGAAGGGTGAGCTGGTGATGGCCGCGTGACCGTCTACGGGCGCCCCACCCTCGCCGACTCCTTCCAGGGCATCGACACCCGGCTGTCCGCGATGGAGCGCACCGCGTCCGCCCTGGGCGCGGTGCTGCCGATGACCCCCTACCGCCAGGGCCTGGACGTCGCCACCACCTGGCGCGCCGCCGCCACCATCCCCACCGCCGGTATCGCCCACCCGGTCATCCGCCTGGACTGCCGCGTCGCCGCCCGCACCGGAGCGAACGTGTGGCTCCGCCTCTTCGACGTCGACAAGGCCCGCGCGGTCACCGCGGAGTGGAAGTACACCGGGGGCGCGCTCAACAACGGCTGGGTCCGCCTGGACTGGGTGCTGCCCCGAGGCGGAGGCCAGCCCGGCGAGTGGCAGCGCCTCCTGCTCCAGACCAAGACCGACGTCGAGGGCGGGGGCACCGTCGACCCCGGCGTGGCCCTCGCCCTCCCGTTCAACCAAGCCTCCGGCGCGACCGAGGCCGGCACCTGGACCCCCGTGCCGATCCCGCCCGGCTACGCCTGACCCACAGCTGCAACCCGCGCAGCAGCCCCGCCCGAACTCCCGGGCGGGGCTTCCTCGTTGAAAGGACCGCCCATCTCCCGCGAAGCAGTGATCACCGAGGCCCTGACGTGGGCCGACCAGAACTACCGGGGCGGCCGGAGCCCGAGCGGCAAGTACTACGACACCGTGTTCGGGAAGTGGTACGCCCCGGGCTTCAACCACGAACCCTTCTGCGACATGTTCGCCTCCTGGTGCGCCGACAAGGGTGGGGAGGCCGCGGCCGTCGGCCGCTTCGCCTACTGCCCCTCGCACGTCCAGTTCTTCCGGAACAAGGGCCAGTGGTTCGGCCGCGACGCCTCCTTCAAGCGCGGCGACATCATCTTCTTCACCTGGGACGGCGGCCCCACCGCCGACCACGTCGGCATCGTCCTGGAGGACTCCGCCCCCGGCCAGAGCGTGAAGACCGTCGAGGGCAACACCGCGAAGGGCGACGGCGCGGGCCAGGGCTCCGGCGGCTACGTCGCCCGCAAGGTCCGCCCGCGCTCCGTCGTGCTCGGCGTCGGCCGCCCCGCCTACTCCACCAGCGGCGGCACCAGCACCCCGACCGGCCAGGCCGTCACCATCGACGGTAAGGCGTACGGCCCCGGTGCCCGGGGCGAGCACATCACCGTGATGGGCCGCGCTCTCGTCCGGGCGGGCTGCTCCCGCTACACCGAGGGCCCCGGCCCGGTGTGGGGCAGCGCGGACACCGAGTCGTTCCGCGCCTGGCAGCTCAAGCTCGGCGACACCGCCGACGCCGACGGCATCCCCGGCCCGAAGCAGCTCGCGCGCCTGCTCGCCGAGTTCGGCGAGGCCCCCGCGCCCCGGCCGCCGGCCACCCGGACGTTCACCGTGCGCCGGGGCATGACCCTGGGCGGCATCGCCGTGGCGCTGGGCACCACGGTTGCCGGACTGCTCTCCCTGAACCCCCAGATCGACAACCCGGACCGGATCACCGAGGGCCAGCAGATCACTGTCCCCGCCGCGTCGCCGACGGCCGCACCGGCCACCGCCGCACCGGAGCCGAGCGCGAGCCCGGCCCCCGTCGAGCCCGCTCCGGCCGAGACCCCGCAGCCCGTCCCGACCCCGGACCCGCTGCCCACCCCGGCCCCGGGCGCGGCCACCCACACGGTCGCGGCGGGCGACACCCTGTCCGCCATCGCCGCCCGCTACGGCGTCGGCCTGGACGCGGTGGTCAACGCGAACCCGCAGATCAGCGACCCGAACCGCATCGAGGTCGGGCAGGTCGTCAGCCTGCCGACCGCCCCGGCCGGAGCCGCCGCGCCGCCGGTCCACACCGTCGTGCCCGGCGACACCCTGTGGGACATCGCCGCCAGCCGCCGCGTCACCCTGGAAGCCCTGGTCGCCGCCAACGCGGGCATGGTGGCGAACCCCGACCTGATCTTCCCCGGCCAGGACATCCTGATCCCCGACGGCTCCGCGCCCGTCCCCCGCCCGTCTCCGAAGGCCGCCGCCCCGAAGGCCCCTGAGCTGACGGGCACTCAGGAAAACTCGAGCGAGCAGACCACCCTGGCCCCGGCCGTCGAGGAGGACGCGCCGGCCGCCCCGAGCACCGGCTACTCCAACGACCTCCCCGGCTGGATCGAACAGGCCCGGGACGTCCTGCGCGCGAACGGCGACCTCGTCCCGTCCGCCGCCGCGATCGAGCACCGGGCGATGGTCGAGTCCGGCGGCAACCCGCTCGCGGAGAACCACTGGGACAGCAACGAGGCTTTGTACGGCGGGACTTACGGGCTGCTCCAGACCATCCGGCCGACCTTCGACGCCTACTCGCTGCCCGGCCACCGCGACATCCTCAGCCCGATCGACTCAATCATCGCCGGGGTCCGCTACGCGAACGCGGTCTACGGCAGCTTCGAGTCGATCGCCTGGAACGAAGGAGGCTACTGATGCCCGAGAACGAGCCCCTGGGCGTGGTCATCGGCCCGAGGGAGATCTACGACCAGTTGGTGGGCGTCCGGGAGGACGTCCGCTCGCTGGCCCAGAGCAGTGACGCCGTCGACCAGACCCTGCGCGACCACGAAGAGCGCGTCCGCCAACTGGAGGTCTGGCGCTACGGCGTCGTCGCCTCCGGCCTCGCGGGCGGCACCGCCCTGGCCGACGTCGTCATACGCCTGAAGGGCTGATCATGGAAGACCTGAAGACCTGGATCACCGACAACCCGGTGAAGACCCGCGCGGCCGTCGTCGCGCTGCTGACCGTGCTCGGCACCGTCGTGCCGAGGCTCGCCGGGATCGAGACCAACGAGGCCGTCATCGGCCTGCTGCTGACCGCCGCCACGATGGCCGCCGGCCACTCCGCGGGTAAGCGCGTCGTCACCCACGCGACCGACGCGGCCCGCACCGAGGCCGCCCGTGCCGAAGCGCTCGCCGAGTGCTGCGCGTGCCCGCACCTGGCTTCCGTGGAGGTCGGCGAGGACGGCATGAAGAGCAAGCGGTGACCCCTGGGCCCCGGCTCGTCTCCGGACGGGGCGGGGCCCTTTCCTCGTTCCCGGGGGCGGGCGTGGTGGAATGGACGCCGGGCATCGTTGGTTGCACAACGGTCCCCGTCCGAGTCGAGAGGAACCCATGCCCCCGAAGAAGCCCGCCGCGCCCGCCTGGCAGGAGGTCCCCGGCGCGCAGGAGATCATGGACCGAGCGCTGCCGCTGCTGGGTGCTGCGCGAGCGCGGGAGTACGAGGCCCTTGCGGCCGTCGTCTTCGAGACCGCCCTGCTGTTCACCAACAGCGAGGGCCGTCCGGACCTCAGTCGCAGCAGTCACAACGCGAAGCGGTGGATGTCAGACCTTCTCGACGCCGGAGGATTCAAGCCCGTCCCCGGGGACTCCAAGGAGCGGCGGGAGAAGCTGGCAGCGGACCGACAGGCCGTCTTGCAGGGCGTCCGGACAGCTATGTCCAAGATCCGCGTCGACTACATCCGGAGCATGGACACCGACTCTGCTGAGCGGGACCACCGATTCCCAGGGCTGCCGGACTCCGACGCCATCTTCGCCTACTACAAGATCATTCCGAAGGCTCAGAGCGAGCTGAGGCTTGAGGACTACCACCGCCGCACGTCCCTCCAGCGGCTCGGTGCTCTCCTGGCCGACGACGAGCCGTCCATCGCGCCGGCCGACGGCCCGGACGTGGTCCACGCCCTCCACCGGCTCGCCACCGCGTTGGCGCCCGCCCTGCTGGACGGCGCGGACGCGCAGGAGAAGGCCCAGCTCCGCCGCGAGATCGGCGAGACCCGGGCCGCGCTGCTCGCGCTGGAGGAGTCCCTGAGCTGACCCGCTCTCCAGGCCCCGCCTTCCCCACCCCCGGGGAGGGCGGGGCCTTTTCGCGTTTCCGGCCGGGTGTTAACCGGGCTGGCTCAACCGAGTCGGAGAAGACCACCGGGTACGAAGGAGCGAGCCGGATGAAGAACGTTGCCTTGATCGGCCGGGCGAGATCCGGCAAGGACACGGCGGGCTGCGTGCTGGCCGAGTACGGGTTCGCCCGGCTCGCGCTGGCCGACCCGCTGAAGGCGATGGCGTACGACGTCGACCCGGTGGTGGGCACCGAGCTGCTGGGCGTGAACGCCCCGGCCCCGGTGCACTTGGCCGAGGTGGTGGACCGCTACGGCTGGGAGGAGGTCAAGGACAGGTTCCCCGCCGCCCGCCGGTTCCTCCAGCGGCTCGGCACCGAGGGCGTCCGCCGCCACGTCGACCCGGACTTCTGGATCACCCGCTGTCTGCGCGCCGCCGCCGCGATTGGCCGGCCGGTCGTGGTGACGGACGTGCGCTTCGACAACGAGGTGCAGGCCCTTCGCGCGGCCGGGTTCGAGGTGTGGTTCATCGACCGGGGAGCCCCGGACGGCGACCACCCGAGCGAACAGCTCGGCCCCGAGCACGCCGACCACGTGGTCCCGAACACCGGCTCGCTCTCCGACTTCCACGCCCGAATCCGCGAAGCCCTGGAGGCCCCCGCATGACCCTGCGCGACCGCTTCGACGCGATCGACCGCACCGCAACCGCGATCGAGAACGTCGTCTTCGTCTACACGCCCGTCCCGGACCCGCTGGCCGAGGACGAGCGGGAGGCCGACGAGCAGGCCGCGAACGCCCGCGTCGAGGCGGAGGTGCCCGGCTACTCGGACACCCTGCCCTCGCTGCTCACCGCTGCCTGACCCCGCACTCCGCGGTGGCCCGTCCCGAACCCGGGTGCGGGCCTTTTGCATGCCCCGAAACAGAATCGAGAGCCCATGTCCGAAGGCGTCCGCACGATCCACCAGAAGGGTTCCCGCTACTACGTCCACCCCGTCAGCGGCGACCTCGCCCCGTCGGTGACCAGCATTTTGTCGATGGAGGCCAAGCCCTTCCTTCAGGACTGGTCGGCCGGCATGGCGGCCGAGGCCGCCGTCACCGACCTGGAGGTGGTCCAGCGCATCGCCGCCCGCGACCGCCAGGCCGCCGTGGACTTCCTGAAGTACGCGGCGAAGAGGTACACCAAGGTCCGCGCCGATGTCGGCAGCTTGGTCCACGACTTCTTCGAGCTGCGGCTGCGCGGTGAGGAGGTGCCGTACCCGCACCACGACGTCGAGCCGTACGTGCCGCACATAGAGGCGTGGCTCGACCGCTACCAGCCCGAGCTGCTGCACGCGGAAGACGTCGCCTGGTCGCGGGAGCACGAGTACGCGGGAAGCTTCGACTTCCTCGTCCGCATCAACGGCAAGACCATCCTGGGCGACCTCAAGACCAGCAAGAGCGTGTACACCTCGGTCGCCGCGCAGCTCGCGGCCTACTCCCACGCGGATGACCTGATCACGGTGGACCGCAAGATCGTCCCGTTCCCGACGGTGGACGCCGGCGCGGTGCTGCACATCACCCCGCACAAGGCGGAGTTCCGCCCGGTGAAGATCGACCGCGAGGTGTTCGAGCGGTTCCTGACCCTGCGTCGCCGCTTCACCGACGACCGGGCCTCGGACGCCGGGATCATCGGCCGCGTCGCCTGGTCCAACGAGACCGGCCGCCAGACCGGCACCGCCCGCCGCGCCTCCTGACCTGGGCTTGTTAACCACCCCGGCCTAAACACCTCGGGCCGCCCTACCGGCGGCCCGCCCCTCTACAGAACGGATCAACTTGAGCGACGCTCTCGACAACATCTTCGACTCCGACCCGGAGCTGGCCGAGCGCGCGGAGCGCGCCGAAGCCAACGCCCGCCCGGACGTCGCCGGGACCTTCCGGGCCTACGAGCCGGACCCGAGCGGCGGCTTCCCCCGGGCCCTGCACAAGTGGCGGGTCACCAGCGCGGTGCCGGCCACCGCGGACGCGGTGGCGGAGCTGCTGGGCGGCACGCCTCACGAGCTGGACACCGAGGCGGAGGACGCCATCGCGGTGGACACCGACACCGACCGGGTGGAGGTCGTGATCGACGGCCCCGGATCGATCGAGTTCGACATGAAGCACTGGGTGAACGGCAAGCTCGCCCACCACTGCGACACCCGGACCTTCCTGTCGCCGCCGGAAGACGTGGGCGTGCCGTGCCGCTGCCCGCGCACCGTCGCCGAGCTGAAGGCGCGGGCGAAGGACGAGCGGGGCCCCAAGCCGGACATCCGCATCAGCTTCAAGCTGGCTCACGACCCGGCCCTCGGTGTCTTCCGCTACAAGTCGTCCGGCTGGACGCTGATCAGCGAGCTGCCCGCGCTGAAGAACGCCCTCGCCAAGGTCGGCGGCCCCGCGCTGGTGAGCCTGATCAACGAGCGGGTGAACTACACGAGCAAGGCGGGCCGAGAGGTCGACTACCAGAAGCTCACCGCCAAGGTGATCAAGTCGTACGAGCAGGCGATCACCGACACTCCGGCTTCGGCCGTCGAGGAGGAGGAGCCGCCGTTCTAACCGGCGCTCCACCCACCAGCACCACCAGCGGGACCGGTCCTTCGGGGCCGGTCCCGCTCCCGTTTCCCTGGAGAGAGAACCCGTGCACACCCCGACCACCGCCGCGCCGATCCCGGCCCGGCTCGTCAACGTCCTGCCTGCGCCCGACCGTGCGCAGGAGATCATGCGCTCGGCGTTCCGCGAGCCGCCCCGGCCGCCGTCGGCCGGCACCCGCAACAGCCAGGCCAAGTTGACCGAGCGCAAGGTCTACGCCATCCGCCGCGCGGCCGACCTGGGCGCCAGCCTCTCCGCACTCGCGGGGGCCTTCAACATTTCGGAACGGGCCTGCCGTCACATCGCCCGCCGGACCTCCTGGGCCCATCTGCCGGAGAGGGGCTGAGCGGTGGCTGACTACTCCACCCCGCTCTGGCTCGTCCCTCCCGAGCAGCGGCGGGACTTCCTGCACGCCCGAGCACGGGCCCTCGCCGCCGAGGGTGCGAACCCTCGCCGCCTGCTGCGGGCCTCGGACGCCGCCCACGTCGCGGACTTCCGCGAGCCCCGGCCACCGGAGGAGACGTGACCTACCGCATCGGTGCGGGCATCGCCCCGCCGCTCGGAGACCTTCGCGCCGCAGGCCCCGGGGACCTGGTCCTCTTCCTCCAAGACGCCCGCCAGCGCACCGACTTCTCCCGCTACTGGGAGGCCGCGGCCGTCGCCGTCTTCCGGGGCGCGGCCCTAACGGTGGTGACCGCCTAGTGGCCAACCGCAACAAGGCGAAAGGCACCGCGTGGGAGTCCGCGGTGGCCGACTACCTGAACGAACAGCTCGGCCAGTACCGACCGGACTGGAATGACGGCGACCGGGCGGTCCGCTGGAAGGACCCACTGGACCCGGACAACGTCCGCCGCCAGGTCCAGGAGGGCGTGGCGGACATCGGCGACCTCGGGGTCCGCCCCTTCGCCGGGGAGTGCAAGGCGGAGAAGTCGTACGACCTCGCCGCCTACGTCCGCCAGGCCGAGGCCGAGGCGAAGAACGCCGGCCAGCCCTTCGGGGTCGCGTACGTGAAGCGGCCCCGGGCGAAGACCGAGGACGGATACGCCGTCACGTCCATCCGCACGCACGCCGCGATCGTCCGCGCTCTGCGGGAGGCCGGTTTCTAGAAGAAGAGGAGAGGTGAGGGCCGTGCGTATGTCGGCGATCCTGGACCGCCTGGAGGAGTTGCGGGACTACCAGCCCGGTGAGTGGGTCGCCCGTTGCCCGGCCCACGACGACGGGAAGCCGTCGCTGTGGATCAACCTCAAGACGTCCGGCATGGTGGGCCTGGCCTGCCGCGCCGGATGCGCCTTCGAGGACATCGTCGCCGGGATGGGCCTGCTGCCGAGGCACCTGTTCAACGTCGACCCGGAGGGCCTGGTCGCCGTCGCCGAGGCCCGGCCCGAACCGGCCTCCCCGTTCCTGACGGCCGGGCTGCGGGTGTGGCTCGACTCCCTGCCGGCCGGTGACGACGCCGCCCCGGCTGTCGGCTACGCGCAGAAACGTTTCGGCCTGCCGGCCGCCGAGCAGGACCGGCTGGGCCTGCGCTGGTGGCCCGGCCCGCAGCCATGCCCCGAGTGGGTTCCGACCTCGTTCGTCCGGTATCCCCGCCTCGTCGTGCCGATGGCCGACTTCGCGGGAGTGGCCAGGGGCGCCCAGGGCCGGGACCTCTCGGGGCGCTGCCCGGTGCGGTGGATCTCGCTCGCCAACCCCGACGGGTTCGAGTGGCAGCGGTACGGGGTGTTCCACGGCCCCGACCCCGCCGCGCCGTGGGTGGTCGCCGAGGGCCTGTCGGACCCGCTGGCGATCGTCGCCGACGGCTACTCCGCGGTGGGCGTGCGCGGGGCCGCGCTGCTCAACAACGACCCGACCACGTTGGACGCGCTGGCCGCCGGACTGGCGGGGCGCGACGTGCGGGTGTGCGGCGACAACGACCGCTCCGGGCACGCCTTCGCCCAGACCATCCTGGCCGCCCTCCACGAACGGGGCGTGCCCGCCCGGCGGTTGACCCTTCCCGCCGGTTTCAAGGACTACGCAGTTTGGAGATCCACCCGGTGACGGCCTGCAACATAGACCGCCTGACCACCCCCTTCGTGCCGGACCGGCCCTCGCTGACGCTGCCGCCGGCCGAAGCGGTGGCCGCCTACCGCGAGGCGGCGTCCCGGTACGGGGCCTCGGACATCGTCAACGCCCACGCCCTGGTGCAGTTCATGAAGGGCGGCATCCGATACGCCGAAGGCGTCGGCTTCCACGTCTGGGCCGGGACGCACTGGGTGCGCTCAGAGGTGCTGGTGCGCCAGGCCGCCCACGACCTCGGGGCCGCGATGGTGGAGACGCTGGCGCGGGAGAAGGCCATCATCCGCGAGGCCCTGGCGCTGAAGCTGGCCGGGGACGCACTGGAGGCCGAGTACGAGAAGCAGGTCCAGGCGCTCCCGCTGGCGAAAGCCGCGAAGGGCTTCACCATGGCCAGGCGCATTGACGACCTGATCCGCGAACTGGCGTCGGTACGCGGGGTGAACTGCTCTGTGGACGACTTCGACAACCAGCCGCACCTGCTGTCGTTCGCCAACGGCACGGTGGATCTGAAGTCCGGCGTCCGTCGGTCGCACGACCCGGCGGACATGCTGACCAAGTCACTGCCCTGGAACTACAACCCGCTGGCGAAGGCCAAGCGGTGGCGGCGCTTCTTGAAGGAGGTGTTCCCGAACGAGCCCGCGATGGTCGACTACATCCGGAGGTTGTGCGGGTACGGCATCACCGGGTCGACCGCAGAGCAGGCGTTCGCGGTGTTGATCGGGACCGGCGCGAACGGCAAGTCGGTGTTCTTGGACAGCTTGAGCCATGTCTTCGGTGACCTGTCGGAGACGACGCGCTTCGAGACCTTCGAGGACCGGGGCAGCTCGATCCCCGCCGACCTGGCCGCGCTGCGCGGGGCCCGGATGGTGATGGCCTCGGAGGGCGAGGCCGGCAAGCCCATGAGCGAGTCGGTCCTGAAGCGGGCCACCGGTTCGGACCGGCTGACCGCGCGGTTCATGCGGGAAAACTTCTTCACCTACCAACCGACCTTCCTCTTGTGGCTGGCCTCCAACCACACCCCGGCGTTCCGCTCACAGGACGAGGGCCTGTGGAGGCGGGTCAAGCTGATCAAGTTCGACAGGTACTTCAAGCCCGAGGAGCGGGACCACGGCATCTTCGCCGAGCTGCGCGAGGAGGCCGAGGGCATCGCCGCGTGGGCGGTGGCCGGCGCGGTCGAGTGGTACGCGGGCGGCCTCCAGGAGCCGGACTGCATCAAGACGGCGACCACCGCCTTCAAGGAGAACTCGGACGCGCTGGCGGAGTTCCTGACGGACGTCCTGGTGAAGACCGACAGCGACAAGAGCCACGTCCCCTCGCAGGAGGCGTACACCGCGTACCGCGACTGGTGCGAGGCCCAGGGCGAGAAGGCGTGGACCCGCAGGGGCTTCATCAGTGCGCTGGACGAGCGCGGTATCCGCCAGCACCGCATGACCCGGGGCCGGGTGCTGCTGGGCGTGCGCTTCGCGGCCGAGCCGGTGCCCGCCGGGCCGGGAGTCTTTGACACCACCAACGACTAGGAAAAGAGCACATGCGGGTTCACCCGTACCGGCTGGCCGGAGAGCCAGTCACGATCAAGGTCGCCGAACGACCGGACGACCTGCGGGAGTTCCGCACCTGGTGGACCGCCCACGCGGCGGCCGGCACGCTGATCGGCTTCGACACCGAGACCACCGGCCTGGCGTGGACGGACCGAATACGCCTGGCGCAGTTCGCCGACACCCACACCGCCTACGTCATCCCCGTCGAACTCGGCGGCCCCTTCCGCGAGGCGGCGATCGAGGCCCTGGCCGCGCTGCCCAACCTGGTGGCGCACAACCTCGCCTTCGACGCGCTGAAGGTCGACAACGAGCTGGGCATCCCGCTCGAAGACCTCTACCCCCGGGCGCAGGACTCCCGGGTGGCCGCCCACCTGCTCGACAGCCGCCACGACTACGAGGGCGGCGTCGGCCTCTCGCTCAAACCGCTCTCGGCCTGGTACGTCGACCCCAGCGCGCCCGACACCCAGAACGACCTGACGCGCGTCTTCAACGGGCTCGGGCTCACCAAGGAGAACGGCTGGGCACGGATCAGCCTCTCGCACGACGTCTACGAGCTGTACGCCGGTCTCGACGCCCTGCTCGTCGCCCGGCTGCTGCCCAAGTTGCTGGACCGGTTCAAGGCCGAGGGCCTGCGCTCGGCACTGCTGCCATACGAACACCGGCTCGCCCTGGTCTGCGCGAAGCTCCAGCGCAAGGGCATGCTGATCGACCCCGAGTACACCGAGGGCCTGGTCGGCAGGCTCGGCCGGGAGAAGGCGCGGTTCTCCGCCGTGGCCGAGCGCTTCGGGGTCTCCTCGGTGAACAGTCCCGACCAGGTGGCCGGCGCGCTGCTCGGCATGGGCGAGCGGCTGACCGAGAAGACCGACAGCGGCGCACTGTCGGTCGCCAAGGAGGTGCTGCTGCCGCTGGCCGACCTTGACCCCGACTGGCAGCGGCTAGGCATGCGCGAGCCCAACCTTCTCGCCGATGCCGTGCTGCGGGCGAAGAGGGCCGGGAAGTGGTCGACCAGCTATGCCGAGGCGATGCTGAACAACCGCGACCCCTTCGACCGCATCCACCCGAAGATCAACCCGCTGGGCGCCCAGACCGGCCGCGCCTCGCACTCCGACCCCGCGATGGCCCAGCTCCCCTCACACGGGTGGGAGGTGCGCCGCTGCGTGGTCGCAGAGCCGGGGAACGTCTACTTCAGCGTCGACCAGCAGGCCGTCGAGCTTCGGGTGCTGGCCGCCCTGTCCGGCGAGTCCAGGATGACCCGGGCCATCGCCGACGGCCACGACCTCCACGGCTACGCCGCCACGCTGATGTTCGGCGCGGACTACACCAAGGCGCAGAGGACCCTGGCCAAGATTGCCGGGCTCGGGACCGCCTACCAGGGCGGTGCCGCGACCCTGGCCAAGCAGACCGGTCAGGAGGTCGCCGTCATGCGGGACACCCTCCAGCGGTACGGCCGGGCGTTCCCCGGGATCAAGCGGTGGGCGCGGAAGATGCAGCGGATCGCGTTGGCGGAGCGGTGCACGATGACCACGGTCACCGGCCGGCGGCTCCACCTGGACCGGGACAAGCTGTACAAGTCCGTCGCCTACGCCTGCCAGAGCACGGCCCGCGACACGATGGGGCAGGCGTTGATCAAGATGGACGACCAGGGTCTGTCAGACCACCTCACCATGTGGGTGCACGACGAGGTCGTGGGCACCGCCCCGAAGAAGGAGGCCGCGGACGTCGCCCGCGCCGTCGCCGAGGCCATGAAGATGACGCTGCTGGGCGTCCCCTTGGACACCGACGCCGAGGTCTACGGCCCGAGCTGGGCCGACGGCTACAGCCTCCCGGAGGAGTGGGCCTATGCCGCGTGAGCCGGAGAGCGCGTACACCCAGTTCTGCGAGGTGTGCGACGACGAGAAACCCCTCGCCCAGTTCGGGAAGCGCAAGCGCGCCCCCAACGGGCGGGCGAACGTCTGCCGGGCCTGCGTCCGCGCGGCCAACAATCGGGCCAACCGCGACCCGCAGGTGATCCGCAAGCGCCGCGACGCCCGGCTCCGCCGGGTCTACGGGATCACACTCAGTGACTACGAGCGGATGGGCCGCAGTCAGCGGTGGCGGTGCGCGATCTGCGGCCAGCGGGCCGCCGTCGGAGACCGTCTGGTGGTCGACCACGACCACGACAAGCCGCACGGACGGGCCGTCAGAAGACTGCTGTGCAGGGGCGAGAACGCCGCGCTCGGCCACTTCGGCGACTCCTCCGCCCGGCTCGACCGGGGAGCTTCCTACCTGCGCGAACACGGCAAATGAGGCAGAGGTCACATTAACTGCCCTTTACCTATGAATGCCCAGGTAATAGCCATGATCAGGACGAAAGACTCTATTCACCCCACTTCTACCGTTTGAGCACACATCGGACACATGCTTATGCTCCACCCCGTCAGACCGCGCCGGAGGATGCGCGGCCAATAACCAGGAGTCACGATGCGGCGCGGAGGATGGTCCCGTTCCGGCGGTGCCCATCGGCACCTGCGCCGCATCGGCCGCGCTCGACGGGAGGTCGCACGAACCATCACTCCGGCCGTGGCGGCGGCAGTTCGCCGTGCCATGGGAGTGACCGACGGAAGTGGCCTGAGCCTGGCTGAACTCGCCCCCGAGGACATCGGGTGCGGTCACATCCGCCAGATGCTGAACTCGTTAGCTGACCTGCACGCCCATGAGGTCACCCGCCCCCCGTCTCGCCGCACGCGCGGCTTGCGGGCCCTGCTCACGCGCCTGGCGCGCTGCATGGCCCTGTTTTCGCGACGTCTGACGCTCTCGGATCGACCGGCAACTCGCCGAAGCGCTCCGGGAGTCACCGCGGCCTGACCTGACGCCAGGCCGCCACCCGCCCCTGCCCTTCGGCTGACCCGAACCGGCAGGGGCTTTTCCATGCCCCGACGCGGCCACTGGCCAGCCGGGGCTTCTTCATGCCCTGGCGCGGCCCGAGTGCCGGCCGGTGGCTTCGCCATGCCCTCCTGCGGCCCGCCGCGCGCTGATGCCGCACGCCCACCTCTCTGTTCTGTACATGCCAAGGAACCACCATGCCTTCGTCCTGCATCACGCCCGCCCTGATCTCCCTCGCCCAGACCCCCAAGCCCCTGACCGCCCTGACCGGCATGGGCAAGCTCGACCGGGGCCGCGTCGCCACCGAGGAGATCCTGAGCGAGTTGGAGGGCATCGCCCGGTCCGTCTCCCGCAAGCGGGCCCAGCAGATGGAGGGCGACAGCCAGCAGGCCGCCCAGGACATCGCCCAGGAGATGCGCCTCTCCTTCTGGCGGGCGATCCACTCATGGGACGTGAACGGCCCCAACACCGCGCAGTTCACGAGCTACGCGTTCCAGCGCGCCAAGATGGACGGCCGCGCGGCGGCCACCCGCGAGATCGCCCCCGCAGCACCCCGCGACGCCGCAGGCGCGTTCATGGGCGCCCTCAAGCGCTCCAACGGCGACGTGGAGGCCGCCAAGGACGAGCTGGTGAACCACCCCGACGCCGGCCGCCGCTTCACCCCCGAGCGGGCCGACCTGGTGGCCGCCGCGTTCGTGCGACCCCTGCCGATCGCCGCCGCCTCCGAGATCGCACTCGAAGCCCTGCCCTCCCAGAGTCCGGACCACCTGGTGGAGAACACCACCCTCGGGTCCACCCCGCGTGCCGCCCGCCTGCACCTGAAGGTCACCGACGGCCGGCCGGTCGTCGGCGCGGCCACCACCGAGGGCTGGTGCACCACCCTCCAGCCCTCTCTGGCCCACAACCCCGTGGAGATCTCCCGCGACGCCGTGCGCTGCAAGGGCGTGAAGGTCACCGGGGCCAAGCGCGGCAAGCACGCCACAGGCGCGATCATCGACCGCGACACCGAGGCCGAGACCAGCGCCCGGTTCGCCGCAGCCGCCGAGGTGAAGGCCGCGGAGCTGCTGGCCACCATGTCCCCGACGGAGTCCGCCATCGCACGGCTCGCCTTCGGGTTCGACGGCGAGCCCCCGATGCTCACCGACACCGGGAAGCTCGACGCGACCGGCATAGCCGAGGCCCTGGGCAAGACGCCGGGCACCGTGAAGGCGACGTGGTCCAGGGCCGTGAAGAAGCTGCGGGCCGCCGCGTGAGCCGGGTTGTTAACCGCCCCGGCCCAATCCCTCCGAACACCCACGGAAGGAACGCGCGATGAAGACCCTGGTCGGAACCTACGAGCTGCCCGACGGCGCGCACCTGCGCGTCCTCGCCCACCCCGGCGACAGCGACGCCTACGGCCTGGAGATCACCAGCGACGGCCACACCGTCCGCTACGACAGCGGGCACAGCGCCCGCGAAGTCCGCGCCTTCCTGGGCCTGTTCACCTGAGCACCGAGAGAGAGAACCCCATGATCGAGACCACCGAGCACAAGGCCACCCTGACTGTCCGGCTCGGCTCCGTCGTCGGCGTGCGCAACGAACGGATGCACGGCGTCCTCGCCCTGTCCGTCGGGGCCGAGACCGGCCGCCCCGCCCGCCTGAACGCCGACCAGTGCCGCGAGCTGTCCGCCTACCTCGCCCGCCAGGCCAGCGTCCTGGAGCGCGAGGCCAAGGCCGAACGCGTCTCCGCGCGGAAGCCGACGGCGGCCGGCGGACTGTACGACCGGCAGCCCTCGCCGCCCCTGTTCGGCATCGACTCGCACTGGGAGAAGCGGTGACCCGCACCGAGGCGCTGGCCCTCGCCCAGCAGACCGTCACCCAGATGGCCACCAACCAGCGCGGCTACCAGGACCAGCCGCTCGAAGCCCGCGTCAGCGCCGTCCTGCGCATCGCCAACTACCTGACCCCGCCCACCGGAGAGAACACCGATGACGACCGCACCTGAGCAGCACACCGTCCACCTGGACGAGCAGCGGTTCCCCTGCAAGTACGACGGCCCCCGCGACTTCGCCCGCACCCACGTGGACGGCGAGGGCGACATCGGCCTGCTCGTCCACTGCGGTGAGACCACCGCCTCCATCTACCTGAACCCCGAGGTCGCCGAGTCCCTGGGCAACACCCTCGTCCAGGCCGCCGCCCAGTCCCGCGCCACCGCGCTGGAGATCGAGCGCGTACGCCAGGAGGAGGCCGAGGCCGCGCGACGCCTCGGTGAGATGGAGGCCGCCCGCCAGGCCGAGGAAGCGCGCCAGGCCGGACAGCCCTACCTCACGGCCGGCGGCTCCACCTCGCCCTCCGCCCTCCCGCAGCCGGTCCTGGCCGACCAGCTCACCGCCCCGCAGCCGATCGTCACCGAGTACCCGCCCGCCCCGCCGGCCTACCCCGCACCGCAGCCGCCGACCTTCGCCGACACGATGCTCCCGCAGCCCGGCACCGCCGAGCGCGAGCGCGCGTTCCTGCGCGCCTCCGAACTGCTCGGCCCGGACTCCGGCGTCGCCTCCAAGATCGCCATGGCGAACTACCTGCTGAAGGGTGCGGCGTGAGCGTCCCCGTGGTCCACGCCGTCGTCCACCAGGCCGCCCGCGCCTACGAGGCCCGCACCCCCGCAGGCGAGCGCGTGATCGTGATCGAGACCGAGCACCACGCGCCCGGTCAGATCACCCGATCGGTCGTCCCTCTCCCGGAGCACGTGGCGCTGGACCTCTCCACCGACATAGAGAGCGTCGGATGGTGACCACCCCCTGACCAACACCTCGGCCCCCGGCCGGCACTGGTTGCACAGTGCTGACCGGGGGCCCTTTCTGCATTTCAGGACTTGCCGGCTCCGGACTCCACCTTCTGCTTCTTCTTCGGAGGCTTCCATCCGCGCGGCTTGGCCCACTCGATGACGATGCGCTGCGGCGTCACCCGCTGGCCGGTGTAGTCGGCCTTCCGGATGAAGACCTTGTCGATAGCTAGTCGCAGGAGTTGTCCGCGGAACGTGTCAGTTGAGGAGTCCCAAAGCTCCGCGCAGCGGACGGGGTCGGTGAGCACGGAGATGTCCCCGAGAGGCTGAGCCACCTTCTCCCACTCCTTCCGTGCCGTCTCCACATCGGACACCGCAGCACGCCGGAGCGTGACGAACGTGCTCTCGCCGTCACGTCCGCCGTATGCCCCCGCCGCATTCAGGCGGTCGAGCCTGGCGACGGCCTCTTCGGCGACCTTGAGCTGGCCCCTCGCCTCGGACTCAGCCTCGCTCTCCGTCGGGTGGGAGAGGGCAACCCACCGCTCACTCACAGCGAGCATGGTCGGGTCCAGCGGGTTCGCTTCCGCGAGTCGCTTCTTCCACTCCGCCAGAACGACGCGCACGACGCCGCTCCGAGTAGCGGTGCAGGGAGCGGGGCAGGGAATCCCGGCAAGGTTGTCCGAGCAACGGAAGGCGTTTCCGTTCGAGATGGCGCGGTGTCCCGTCTCCTCCTCGAAGCCACCTCCGGCGCACCAGGTGAAGCCCGCTGCGGGGCTGTTCTCGGCAGGGGCCTGCTCGTCCGCGCGATCGGTGCCGAAGCCCGCCGGCCGCTGGACTCCGGCAGCCGTCTGGCGATGTTTGTCCCAGACAGCCTGCGAGATGCCCTCGAAGCCCTTGGCGAAGACCCGCACCTTCTTCCCCTTGGCGTTCCGGTAGATCACGGGTGCACCCTTGACGGTCACCACCTGCCAGCCCAAATAGACGGGGTTGCGGAGGATCTTGCCGACGGTGGTAGCCCGCCAGTGGCCGCCCCGAGGGGCGGTGAACCCGTCTGCGGTGAGCCCGGCTGCGATCTTCCGCTGTGACTTCCCTTCGGCCGCCTCGTTGTGGATGCGCTCGATGACCGGCCACCACTTGTTGCCCTTGAGCTTCCGCTTCTTCGTGACCTTGAGCCCGTAGGGCACGGTGGCGAGCCACTTGCCCGCGTCGCGCTGCTCGGCCTTGGTGTCTCGTACCTTCTCGGACAGGACACGGCTGTACTCACGGTCGCGCTCGGCGTCCTCAATGATCCGGCGACGGTCCTCGGGACGTTCGGTGTCGAGCCCGTTGATATCGAAGACCAGCCGCTTGCCAGGGCTGTCCAGGATCTTCAGAACGTCGCCCGCGCCCTTGCGGCTGTACCGCGAGGAGTCGTACGCCCAGAGGCAGTGCGATTCGCCTTCGAGCAGGGCGTGAACCGCAGCCTCGAAGTCCGGCCGTTTTACGCCCGGCTTGTAGGCAGACAGGTTCTCGCGGTAGATCCGGCGGATCGTGTAGCCGTTCCGCTTACCCCAGGCACGGCCCCGGGTCTCCTGGGACTTCAGGGACAGGATGTCGCGGGCTGCCGTCCCTCGGACGATCTGCGACTTCCGCAGGAGAAGGTCCAGGTACCGGACCTGATCGTCTGCCGTGCGCGCCATGCTCTCACTCTCCGGTCAGCGGCGCGCACCCGCACCCGGGGAGGTAGCAGTCTGGTTACGCGCTCTGGAGGGCGTAGGCGTCCAGCTTGTTGTAGAGCCCGATGCCGCGCCCCTCCTGCCGCAGGTACAGCAGGTACCCGCCGGCGTCGGCGATCCGCTCGACGGCCTCGCGCAGCTGCGGCCCGCAGTCGCAGCGGGCGGAGCCGAACACGTCCCCGGTCAGGCACTCCGAGTGCAGCCGCACCAGCGGCGTCGCGCCGGCGTCCACCGTGCCGAGCGCCAGCGCCAGGTGCTCCGCCCCGTCGGCCAGCCCGTGGAAGGTGAGGACCTCGGCCTGCGCCCGGTACCCGTCCGGGAAGGCCAGCGGGATCCGCACCCGCGCCCGCACCCGGGCGGCGCCGTCGGCCCCCGGGGAATCGTTCTGCGGCTGCGGCGGCTGCACCTGCGGCATGGCGGGGGCCTTTCGTGACGGGCGGTTCGGGTGGGGCTCGACTGCCGACGGTACTAGGTAGTTCCAATTTGAACAACCTTCCCGCGGGGCGTCCCCGAAGGGTCGGCGCAGCTCACGAACGGGTTGCCGGACGGAAACCGGGGGGGTAGGGGCGGACAAACGGGGGGTGGCAGTGAGAGACTGTGCGCGCGCGAGCGGTCCAGGAGTTGCCGCGCTGGTGTTCAATGCGCCGTGACGCCCTCAATGGCGAGGGGACCGCCGGTGCCTTTCCCCCGGGACGACGGGGGAGGCGCCCTGTCTGTCGCTTCAGACCATGGAAGGTCCTCAGAAGATGTCGGCTACCCCCGTGCCCGCTGCGTCCCACGACGCCGGGAACCCCGCCATTGAGTCGCTCTACGCCGAGGTGCTCCGCCGCAACCCCGGTGAGCCCGAGTTCCACCAGGCCGTGCACGAGGTCGTGGAGACCCTCGGCCCCGTCCTGGAGCGCCGGCCCGAGCTGGCCGACGCCCGCATCGTCGAGCGCATCGTCGAGCCCGAGCGCCAGGTGATCTTCCGCGTGCCGTGGACGGACGACCAGGGCCGGATCCACGTCAACCGCGGCTTCCGGGTGGAGTTCAACAGCGCGCTCGGCCCGTACAAGGGCGGCCTGCGCTTCCACCCCTCGGTGAACCTCGGGATCGTGAAGTTCCTGGGCTTCGAGCAGATCTTCAAGAACGCGCTGACCGGCCTCGCCATCGGCGGCGGCAAGGGCGGCTCCGACTTCGACCCCAAGGGCCGTTCGGACGCCGAGATCATGCGCTTCTGTCAGTCCTTCATGACCGAGCTGCACCGCCACCTGGGCGAGCACACCGACGTCCCGGCCGGGGACATCGGCGTCGGCGGCCGGGAGATCGGCTACCTGTTCGGCCAGTACAAGCGCATCACCAACCGCTACGAGTCGGGCGTGCTGACCGGCAAGGGCATCGGCTGGGGCGGCTCGCAGGCCCGCACCGAGGCCACCGGCTACGGCTGCGTGCTCTTCACCCAGGAGATGCTGCGCGCCCGCGGCGAGGAGCTGGACGGCCTGCGGGTCTCCGTCTCCGGCTCCGGCAACGTCGCCCTCTACGCGATCGAGAAGGCCCAGCAGCTCGGCGCGACCGTGGTGACGGCCTCCGACTCCACCGGCTTCGTGGTGGACGAGAAGGGCATCGACCTCGACCTGCTGAAGGAGATCAAGGAGGTCCGGCGCGGCCGGCTCACCGAGTACGCGGAGCAGCGCGGCAGCCACGTCCGCTACCAGGAGGGCACCGGCGTCTGGAGCGTCCCGGTGGACGTGGCGCTGCCCTGCGCGACCCAGAACGAGCTGGACGAGGCGGACGCGCTGGCGCTGGTCCGCGGCGGGGTGCGGGCGGTCGCCGAGGGCGCCAACATGCCGACCACGCCGGAGGCGGTCCGGGTCTTCCTGGAGGCCGGGGTGGCCTTCGGTCCGGGCAAGGCGGCCAACGCCGGCGGTGTCGCCACCAGCGCGCTGGAGATGCAGCAGAACGCCTCGCGCGACGTGTGGTCCTTCGAGCGGACCGAGGAGCGGCTGGCCGCGATCATGCGGAACATCCACGCCGCCTGCTACACCACCGCGGAGAAGTACGGCCGTCCCGGGGACTACGTGCTGGGTGCCAACATCGCCGGCTTCGAGCTGGTGGCGGACGCGATGCTGGCGCAGGGCCTGATCTGACACCGGGTCGTCACACCGCCTCCCCGGCCGGCCGCAGTGCGTGCCGGCCGGGGAGGCGGCGCTCTGTCGGGACACCGCGCAGGTCACCCGACCGGAGCGGGCACGGGATGTCGGGTCCGGGTGGTGGACGCCCGCCTACGGTGAGGAGCGTCAGAAGGAAGGACGGGGGCGGGGACCGATGCTGGACCGGCTGAACCAGGCCATGGAGTACGTCGAGGAGCACCTCGACGGGACGGTCGACCCGGCCGAACTGGCGCGGATCGCGGTCACCTCGGAGTACCACTTCCGGCGGCTGTTCTCGGCGCTGGCCGGGATGCCGCTGTCGGAGTACCTGCGCCGCCGCCGGCTCACCCTGGCCGGGGCGGAGGTGCTGGCCGGGGAGCGGACGCTGCTCGACGTCGCGGTCCGCCACGGCTACGGCTCGGGCGAGGCCTTCGCCCGGGCGTTCCGGGCGATGCACGGGGTCGGCCCCGGCGAGGCCCGGCGCTCCGGTGCGGTGCTGGTCTCCCAGCCCCGGATGTCCTTCCGGCTCGTCGTCGAAGGGAGTAGCAGCATGAAGTACCGCGTTGTCGAGAGGTCGGCGTTCCGGATCGTGGGCCGGCGGGCACGGGTCCCCCTGGTCTGCGAGGGGGTCAACCCGGCGATCGCCGCGTTCGTCAGGGGCCTCGGGCGGGAGGAGATCGGCCGGATCGCGGCCCTGTCGGAGCAGGAGCCGACGGGGATCGTCGCGGTCACCGAGGTCTTCTCGGACCACCGGGAGGAGGGCGTCCCGCTGGACTACTACCACGCGGTGGTGACCGGAGCGGGTACCGAGGCACCGGAGGGCCTGGACGTGCGCGAGGTCCCGGCCGGCAGCTGGGCGGTGTTCGCCAACACCGGGCCGTACCCGCGGGCGCTGCAGGAACTGTGGCGGGACGTCTTCACCCAGTGGTTCCCGTCCAACCCGTACGAGTTCCGGCCCGGCCCGGAGATGCTGCGGGTGAACGTCCTGCCCGGCGGCGAGGAGGCCGAGGCCGAACTCTGGATACCCGTGGTCCGTTCGGCGTAGCAGGAACGCCCTCCCGACGGCCCCCGCCCGCATGCTGGGGCGGGGGCCGTCGAGCGGAGAGTGGAGCGGGGATGCCCAAGGCGTTCGGGTTCGTCGACTACGGCGGGCCGGAGACTCAGGAGTTCCTGGACCGGCCGGTGCTGGAGCCCGGCCCGGGCCAGCTGGCGGTCGCCGTCCGCGCGGCCGGGGTGAACCCGGTCGACTGGAAGGTCCGCCGGGGCTGGATCGGCCAGGTGCGCGAGCTGCCCGCCGTCATGGGCTCCGAGGCGGCCGGGGTGGTCGAGCGGGTCGGGCCCGGCGTCACCGGGTTCACCCCGGGCGACGAGGTGTTCGGCATCGCGGCGGCCGGCGCGTTCGCCGAGCAGACGCTGCTGGCCGCCGCGTCGAGTGCGCTGAAGCCGGCCGGGGCCGGCTTCGAGCAGGCCGCCACCCTGCCCGTGGCGGCCGCGACCGCCGACGACGCGGTGCGCGACGTCGGCGTGGGCGCCGGGCAGACCCTGCTGATCCTCGGCATCGCCGGCGGCGTCGGCAGCGCGGCCGCCCAGATCGCCCGCAGCCGCGGCATCCGGGTCGTCGGCACGGCGGGCGACGCCAACCGCGGGTACGTCGAGTCGCTGGGAGCGGTGCAGATCCGCTACGGCGAGGGCGTCGCCGACCGGATCCGGGCGGCCGCGCCGGACGGCGTGGACGGCCTGCTCGACCTGGTCGGCGGGAACGACGCCCGCGCCGCCGCGGTGACCCTGGAGGACCGCTCCCGGCTGGTGTCCACCGTCGACCCGACCACCGCCGAGGAACTCGGCGGGCGCTACATCACCCGCTCCACCAGCCCCGGGACCCTCGCCGCCCTGGCCGGACTCGTGGCCTCGGGCGAGCTGGACCCGCACATCGGCAGCCGCTACCCGCTGTCCCGCGCCGCCGAGGCGATCGCCCTCGTCGAGTCGGGGCACGCACGCGGCAAGGTCGTCCTGGAGATCGGCTGAGGGAGGGCACGATGAAGCAGCGGACGGTGACCACCGGCGGCCCGTGCTGGGTCGAGCACGGCAGTGCCGACCCGGCGGCGGCCCAGCGGTTCTACGGCGAACTGTTCGGCTGGCAGCCGGAGCCCGACGAACGCCCCGAGGCCGGCGGCTACACGTTCATGAGGCTGGACGGGGCGGTGGCCGCCTCCGTCGCCCCGCTCTACGGCGAGGGCCGGCCCACCGCCTGGAGCGTGTCCTTCCTGGTCGAGGAGGCCGACGCCGCCGCCCGCCGGGTGGTGGAGGCGGGCGGCGCCCTGGTCGTGGAGCCGACGGACGCGCTGGACTACGGCCGGTTCGCGATCGCGGCCGACCCGTCCGGCGCGGTCTTCGGCCTCTGGCAGGCGGGCCGGCTGCGCGGCGCCGAGGTGCTCAACGCGCCCGGCGCGCTCGGCTGGGTGGAACTGCTCACCCGGGACCCGGACGGCGCCCGCGCGTTCTACCCGGCGGTGTTCGGCTGGACGGCCGGCCCCGCCGGGCCGTACACCCAGTGGGGGCTGGGCGACGGCGACTTCGGCGGCATGCTGGCCATGGGCGAGGACTTCCCGCCGCAGGTGCCGCCGCACTGGCTGCCGTACTTCTCGGTCGCCGACGTGGACGTCTCGGCGTTCCGGGCCGGCAACCTCGGCGCGACCGTGCTGGTGGCGCCCGCCGACCTGCCGGGCGGCGGGCTGCGGATCGCCGTGCTGCGCGATCCGGTGGGCGCGGCGTTCGGCCTCTACTTCCGCTCGGGGACCAGGGGAGCGGGCTGACGCCGGCGCACGGCGGCCGCCGCGGCCCCGGCCGTCACCAGGACGGCGGTCAGCGGCACCACGTCCCCCACCCGCAGGTACCAGGTCGACGTGGCCGGCGCGGTCAGCGGCAGGTCCACCACCAGCGCGCCGGTGTCGTCGGTGCCCAGCCGCGCCAGCTCCCGCCCCTGCGCGTCGAAGGCGGCCGACACCCCGGTGAGCGAGGCCTGCACGGCGGGCCGCCCGGTCTCGGCGGCCCGGATCGCGGCCAGCGAGACGTGCTGCTCCGGCGCCCAGCTGCGCTGGAAGGTCGAGGTCGAGGACTGGTAGACGAGCACCCGGGCGCCGTCCCGGGCCGCCGTGCGGGCCATGTCGGGGAACGCCGACTCGAAGCAGATCAGCGCGCCCACCGGCAGCGGCCGTCCCGAGCGGTCCACGGTCGGCAGCAGGTGCTGACCGCTGCCGGGTGCCCGGTTCTCGCCCGCCGCCCGGCTGACCCCGGCGATCCAGCCGAGCACCGGGCGCAGCGGGATGTACTCGCCGAACGGCACCAGCCGGATCTTCCGGTAGCGGTCGGCCACGCCGTCCGGCGACACCAGCACGGCGTCCTTGGAGATCCGCCCGTCCGCCTTGCGGGCGTCCTCGCCCGCCAGCAGGCCGGCCCCGGTCGCGGCGGACAGCGCGCGCAGCCGGCCGAGCGCCGCCGGATCGCGGTCGAGGTCGGCGGTGGTGCTGGACTCGCCCCAGACCACCAGGTCCACCGGCTGCTGCCCGACCAGGGCGGCGGTGGCGCGGGCACTGGCCTCGAAGCGGGCCTGAGGATCCTCGACGATGCCGGGCTGGACCAGCGCGATCCGCACCTCCCGCGGCTCCCCGGCGGCGGTGGCCGGGGGCGCCGGGCGCAGCGCGAACAGCAGCGGCCCGGCCGCCAGCGCCGCCGCCGCGAGCAGCGCGGCCGCCGCCCGGGGGCGCGGGTCGACGGCGGTGAGCAGCACCAGCACGGCGGTGTTGACCGCCACCACGGCGGCGCTGACCAGCCAGATCCCGCCCGCCGAGGCCAGCGCCAGGACGGCCGGGTGCTGCCACTGGGTGGCGCCGAGCAGCGCCCACGGCCCGCCCAGCGCGGGCCAGGAGCGCGCGTACTCGGTGGTCAGCCAGACCGCCGCGACCACCGGCGGCGCGAGCAGCGCCCGGCGGACCGTCAGCGGCGGGCGCAGCAGCCGCCACACCGCGACGCCCACCCCGGCCTGCAGCGAGCCGAACACCACGGCGATCAGCGGCAGGGCGGGCCCGACGGAGGACAGCAGCCAGGACATCCCGGTCAGGATGAACCCGGCGCCGAACCACCAGCCGCGCACCGCCGCCTCGCGCGCCCCCGGCGCGCGCTGCATCAGCAGCAGGCCGGGGACGAGTGCGACCCAGGCGAGCGCCGCCACCCCGGGCGCGGGGAAGGCGAGCACCGGCAGGGCTCCGGCGGCGAGCGCCGCCAGCCGGGGCCGGTAGCGGGCGGCGGCCCGCCCGGGGCGGGAGGGGACGGCGGCGGCCGCCGGGGCGGGGGGACCGGAGGGGCCGTCGGGGCCGGTGAGCAGGGGAGGGCGCGGCATGCCCCGTATTGTCCGCTTGGCGCGCCCCCGTCACCAGCCCCTCGATCACCCGGACGGCCCAACGGCCGACGGCGGGTCAGCCCTCGTCGCCCTCCAGGTCGCCCTCGGTCTCCAGGAACGCCGCCTGGAGCTGCTCGATCAGCTCCGGATCCGGCCGCTCCCACAGCCCCCGGCTCGCCGCCTCCAAAAGCCGCTCGCTGATCCCGTGCAGCGCCCACGGGTTGGCGCCGGCCAGGAACTCCCGGTTGACCGGGTCCAGCACGTACTCCTGGGTGAGCTTCTCGTACATCCAGTCCGCGACCACCCCGGTGGTGGCGTCGTAGCCGAAAAGGTAGTCGACGGTCGCGGCCATCTCGAAGGCGCCCTTGTAGCCGTGCCGGCGCATCGCCTCGATCCAGCGCGGGTTGACCACCCGGGCGCGGAAGACCCGGGCCGCCTCCTCGGTCAGGGTGCGGGTGCGGACCGTCTCCGGGCGGGTCGAGTCGCCGATGTAGGCGGTCGGCGCCTTGCCGGCGAGCGCGCGCACGGTGGCCACCATGCCGCCGTGGTACTGGAAGTAGTCGTCCGAGTCGGCGATGTCGTGCTCGCGGGTGTCGGTGTTCTTCGCGGCGACGGTGATCCGCTTGTACGCGGTCTCCATCTCCTCGCGGGCCGGCCGGCCGTCCAGCCCGCGCCCGTAGGCGTAGCCGCCCCAGACCGTGTACACCTCGGCGAGGTCGGCGTCGGTGCGCCAGTCGCGGCTGTCGATCAGCTGGAGCAGACCCGCGCCGTAGGTGCCGGGGCGGGAGCCGAAGACGCGCACGGTGGCCTTGCGCTCGTCGCCGTGCACGGCGAGGTCGGCCCGCACGTGGGCGCGCACGTAGTTGTCGGCGTCGTCCTCCTCCTGGGCGGCGGCCAGGCGCACCGCGTCGTCCAGCAGGGCGACGACGTGCGGGAAGGCGTCCCGGAAGAAGCCGGAGATGCGCAGCGTGACGTCGATGCGCGGGCGCCCCAGCTCCTCCGGGGACACCGCCTCCAGGCCGGTGACCCGGCGCGAGGCGTCGTCCCAGACCGGGCGCACGCCGAGCAGCGCGAACGCCTCGGCGATGTCGTCGCCGGCGGTGCGCATCGCACTGGTGCCCCAGAGCGACAGGCCCACCGACGGCGGGTAGGCGCCGTCGTTGTCGGCCCGGTAGCGCTCGACCAGCGAGGCGGCCAGCGCCTGCCCGGTCTCCCAGGCGAGCTTGCTGGGCACCGCCTTGGGGTCGACGGAGTAGAAGTTGCGGCCGGTCGGCAGCACGTTGACCAGCCCGCGCAGCGGGGAGCCGGACGGGCCGGCCGGGACGAAGCCGCCGCGCAGCGCGTGCAGCACGGCGTCCAGCTCGTCGGTGGTGGCGGCCAGCCGCGGCACCACCTGGACGGCGGCGAACTCCAGCACCTCGCGCACCGCGTCCGGCAGGCCGTCGGCGACCTTCCCGGCGGCCTCGGGCGCCCAGTCGGCCGCCTCCATCGCCTCGACCAGCTCGCGGGCCTTCGCCTCGGCCGCGTCGGTGGCGCCGAGGGTGAGCGCGGCCTCGTCCAGGCCGAGCGCCTCGCGCAGGCCGGGCAGCGCGCTGACGCCGCCCCAGATCTGCCGGGCGCGCAGGATGGCGAGCACGATGTTGACCCGGTCGGTGCCGGCCGGCGCCTGGCCGAGGACGTGCAGGCCGTCGCGGATCTGGGCGTCCTTGACCTCGCAGAGCCAGCCGTCGACGTGCAGCAGGAAGTCGTCGAAGCCGTCGTCCTCGGGGCGCTCCTCCAGGCCGAGGTCGTGGTCCAGCTTGGCGGCCTGGATCAGGGTCCAGATCTGGGCGCGGATCGCGGGCAGCTTGGCCGGGTCCATCGCGGCGATGTTGGAGTGTTCGTCGAGCAGCTGCTCCAGGCGGGCGATGTCGCCGTAGGAGTCGGCGCGGGCCATCGGCGGCACCAGGTGGTCGACCAGGGTGGCGTGGGCGCGGCGCTTGGCCTGGGTGCCCTCGCCGGGGTCGTTGACCAGGAACGGGTAGACCAGCGGCAGGTCGCCGAGCACCGCGTCGGGGCCGCAGTCGGCGGACAGCGCGGCGGTCTTGCCGGGCAGCCACTCCAGGTTGCCGTGCTTGCCGAGGTGGACCACGGCGTGCGCGCCGAAGCCGCCGTCGGCCTCGGCGGCGGCGATCCAGCGGTAGGCGGCCAGGTAGTGGTGGGACGGCGGGAGGTCCGGGTCGTGGTAGATCGCGACGGGGTTCTCGCCGAAGCCGCGCGGCGGCTGGATGAGCACCAGCAGGTTCCCGGAGCGGATCGCGGCGAGCACGATGTCGCCGTCCGGGTTCTGCGAGCGGTCGACGTACAGCTCGCCGGGGGCCGGGCCCCAGTGCTCCTCGACCCGGGTGCGCAGGCCCTCGGGCAGGGTGGCGTACCAGCGGCGGTAGTCGGCGGCGGGGATGCGCACCGGGTTGCGGGCGAGCTGGTCCTCGGTCAGCCAGTCCTGGTCGTAGCCGCCGGCCGCGATCAGCGCGTGGATCAGCGCGTCGCCCTCGTGCTGGTGCTCGCCGGCGGTGTCCAGGCCCGGCAGGCCGCTGCCGAGGTCCATGCCCTCCGCGCGCAGCGCGGTCAGCAGCCGCACCGCGCTCGCCGGGGTGTCCAGGCCGACGGCGTTGCCGACCCGGGCGTGCTTGGTCGGGTACGCGGACAGCACCAGGGCGAGCCGGCGCTCGGCGGCCGGGACGTGCCGCAGCCGGGCGTGCGCGACGGCGACGCCGGCGACCCGGGCGGCGCGCTCCTCGTCGGCGGCGTAGACGGTCAGGCCGTCCTCGTCCAGCTCCTTGAAGGAGAACGGGACGGTGATCAGCCGGCCGTCGAACTCCGGCACCGCGATCTGGGTGGCGGTGTCCAGCGGGGACAGGCCGTCGTCGCTGGCCTCCCACTGGGCGCGCGACCAGGTCAGGCAGAGCGCCTGGAGGATCGGCCGGTCCAGCGCGGCCAGCGCGCCGGCGTCCCAGGCCTCCTCGTCGCCGCCGGCCTGTGCGTCGGCCGGGCGGGTGCCGCCGGCGGCGAGCACGGTGGTGACGATCGCGTCGGCCCCGCCGAGGGCGGCCAGCAGCTCCGGCTCGGCGCCGCGCAGCGAGGCGCAGTAGTACGCGCGGGCCTGCGCGCCCTTGTCCTCGATCGCCCGGCAGAGGGTCTCCACGAACGCGGTGTTGCCGCTCATGTGGTGGGCGCGGTAGTAGAGCACCGCGACGGTCGGGCCGTCGTCCGTGCGGGCCGTGCGCTCCAGCGGGCCCCAGGCCGGGGCGGAGGCGGGCGGGGCGAAGCCGTGGCCGGTGAGCAGCACGGTGTCGGAGAGGAACGCGGCGAGCTCGGCGAGGTTGGCCGCGCCGCCGTGCGCCAGGTAGGCGTGCGCCTCGGCGGCGATGCCGGCGGGGACGGTGGACAGCTCCATCAGCTGGGCGTCGGGGGCCTGTTCGCCGGTCAGCACGACCACCGGGCGGGGGCCGGCGAGCAGCGCGTCCAGGCCCTCCTGCCAGGCCCGGCGGCCGCCGAGCAGACGGACCACGACCAGGTCGGTGCCCTCCAGCAGGGCGGGCAGTTCCGCGGGCGCCAGCCGGGCGGGGTTGCCGAGGCGGTAGCGGACCGGCCCCTCGGAGGCGCGGGCGCTCAGCAGGTCGGTGTCGGACGTCGACAGCAGCAGAATCATGCGAAGGCCCTCCCGGCCTCGGAGCCGCCCCGAGCCGAAGGGCGCGCCGGCGTTGAAAGTGACGAGTGACAAGCGACTGACGAAGGACGGAGCGCCGGAGCGAGGAGCGTCAACGGCGGGTTCGAGCGCCCGGAGGCGGGCGGGCGAGTGCCTGCGGGCACGGGCGCGAGCAGGGGCGTGGGCACGGGCGACTGCGGGGTCGCGGGCATGCGGCGGCGCATGGCGTTCAAGCCTTCCTCGGGGTCCGCGCCCCGGGCCGGTGGAGGACGGCAGGAGTTCCTGGCTCCCGCGCTCCACCGGGAGGCCCGGTGAACCGCGGTCACAGTGGCGGGACCGCACCGGGTTCGCACCGGTTTCCTCCCCTGCGCCGTCGCTGGCGTCGGACGGTCCGCGGGGACCGTCCGCGAGCATCGTACGGGGTGCGGCCGCACCGGGGGAGTGCAGGTGACGGGGGCGCCGGGCGGGGCCGGAGGTGTGAGCGACGGTACGGCGGCAACCCATCGGATCATCTGTATGCTCGCCGCCATGTCTCCCGAACCCGACGCCGCCGCGCCGGGCGCCGCCGTGCCCGACCGGGCGCGGGCGGACGCCTGCCCGGGGGCCCTTCGTCTGCACACCGCCGACGACGGCGCCCTGGCCCGGGTACGGCTGCCCGGCGGACTGCTGACGTCCGCTCAGGCCCTCACGCTGGCCGGTGCGGCGGAGGAACTCGGCGACGGCCGGCTGGAGATCACCTCGCGCGGCAACGTCCAGCTGCGCGGCCTGGCTTCGGACTGCGGCGGCGAACTCGGCGGGCGGCTGCGCGCCGCCGGTCTGCTGCCCTCCGACACCCACGAGCGGGTCCGCAACATCGTCGCCTCGCCCGGCCCCGCCACCGGCCTCGGTGACGTGCGCGCCTGGGCGCGCTCGCTCGACCTCGCCCTGTGCGCCAGCCCCTGGGCGGCCGCCCTGTCCGGCAAGTTCCTGTTCGCCCTGGACGACGGCAGCGGCGACGTCGCCGCGCTGGACGCCGATGTGACATTGATCGCAGGCCCGGACGGCACCGCCCTGCTGCGCCTCGGCCGGGCCGCCACCGTGCGGCCGGTGCCCGCCGGCCAGGCGCCGTGCGCGGCCCTGGAGGCCGCCCGGGAGTTCCTGGAGGCGCAGCAGGCCGCCGGGGTGCGGGCCTGGCACCTGCGTGAGGTGCCCGACCTGCTGCCGCCCGGGCCGCTGCCGATGCCGGTGCTGCCCGGGACCCGCCCGCCGCTGGGCGCCCTGCCCGGGGGCGGCCTGCACGTCGGGCTGCGTTTCGGCCTGGCCACGGCCGGGCAGTGGCGGATCCTGGCCGAGGCCGCCGAGGGCGAGCTGCGGCTCACCCCGTGGCGCGGCGCGGTGCTGCCCGGCGTGCCCGCCGGGCGGCTGGCGCGGCTCGCGGCGGCCGGTTTCCGGACCGCGGCCGGGACGGCCTGGGACGGCGCGAGCGCCTGCACCGGGCTGCCGGGCTGCGCGAAGTCCCTGGCCGACGTCCGGGCCGACGCCGCCCGGGCACTGGACGGCACGCCCGGCGGCGCCGGCGGCCTGCCGGTGCACTGGTCGGGCTGCGAGCGCCGCTGCGGCCACCCGGCCGGACGCCGGGTGGACGTGCTGGCGACCGGGCAGGGGTACCGGGTGGCGGTCGAAGGCGGGCCGCCGGGGCGGAGCACCGCCGTGGAAGTGACGAACGAGGAGATGGCCGCGGCGGTCGCCGCGGCCCGGAGGACCACCACGTGATCGAGTACGAGAAGGACGGCGCGTCCATCTACCGCCAGTCCTTTGCCACCATCAGGGCCGAGGCCGACCTCGCCGCGCTGCCCGCGGACGTCGCCCAGGTCGCGGTGCGGATGATCCACGCCTGCGGCATGGTCGACCTGGTCGAGGACCTGGTGTACTCGCCCGGCGTGGTCGCCTCCGCGCGCGCCGCCCTGCACGCCGGTGCGCCGATCCTGTGCGACGTCAACATGGTCGCCAGCGGCGTCACCCGCAAGCGGCTGCCCGCGGACAACGAGGTGATCTGCACCCTCACCGACCCGTCGGTGCCCGAGCTGGCCCGGGCGATGGGCAACACCCGCAGCGCCGCCGCGATGGAGCTGTGGCTGCCCCGCCTGGAGGGCGCCGTGGTCGCCGTCGGCAACGCGCCGACCTCGCTCTTCCGCCTGCTGGAGCTGATCGAGGCCGGCGCCCCGCGCCCGGCCGCGGTGATCGGCGTGCCGGTCGGCTTCATCGGCGCGGCCGAGTCCAAGGAGGCGCTCGCCGTGCACCCGGCCGGCCTGGAGCACCTGGTGGTCCGCGGCCGGCGCGGCGGTAGTGCGATGGCCGCCGCCGCGATCAACGCGATTGCGAGCGAGGAAGAATGACGGAGCATCAGCAGAACGGCCGGCACCAGACCCGGGCCACCGGCCGGCTCTACGGCGTGGGTCTCGGCCCCGGCGACCCCTCCCTGGTGACCGTCCGCGCCGCCGAGCTCATCGGCAGGGCCGACGTGGTGGCGTACCACAGCGCCCGGCACGGCCGGTCCATCGCCCGGTCCATCGCCGAGCGCTACCTGACGGGCGATCAGATCGAGGAGCCGCTGGTCTACCCGGTCACCGTCGAGACCACCGACCACCCCGGCGGCTACCGGGGCGCGCTGGACGACTTCTACGAGGAGGCCGCCGCCCGGCTGGCCGCCCACCTGGACGCCGGCCGCGACGTCGTGGTGCTCGCCGAGGGCGACCCGTTCTTCTACGGCTCCTACCAGCACATGCACAAGCGCCTGGCGCACCGCTACCCGACCGAGGTGGTGCCCGGCGTCACCTCGGTCAGCGCCGCCGCGGCCCGGCTCGGGCAGCCGCTCACCGAGGCCGAGGAGACGCTCACCGTCATCCCCGGCACGCTGCCCGAGGAGGAGCTGACCGCGCGGCTGGCCGCCGCCGACTCCGCCGTCGTCATGAAGCTCGGCCGCACCTTCCCGACCGTGCGCCGCGCCCTGGAGCGGGCCGGCCGGCTGGCCGACGCCCAGTACGTCGAGCGGGCGTTCATGGCGGGCGAGCGGACGGCGCCGCTGGCCTCGGTCGACCCCGAGGGCGTCCCGTACTTCTCGGTGGCCGTGCTGCCCAGCAAGGTCGCCCCGCTGGAGCCCCCGGCGCCCGACCTGGGCGGGCCGGGCAGCGTCACCGTCGTCGGCACCGGTCCGGCCGGCCCGCTCTGGCTCACCCCCGAGGCGCGCGGCGCGCTGGCCGCCGCCACCGACCTGGTCGGCTACACCACCTACCTGGACCGGGTGCCGGTGCGCCCGGGCCAGGCGCGGCACGGCTCCGACAACAAGGTGGAGTCCGAGCGCGCCGAGTTCGCCCTCGACCTGGCCCGCCGCGGCCACCGGGTGGTGGTGGTCTCCTCCGGCGACCCGGGCGTCTTCGCGATGGCCACCGCCGTCCTGGAGGTCGCCTGCGAGGAGGAGTACCGGGAGGTCCCGGTGCGGATCGTGCCCGGCATGACCGCCGCCCACGCGGCCGCCTCCCGGGCCGGCGCCCCGCTCGGCCACGACTACGCGGTGGTCTCGCTCTCCGACCGCCTCAAGCCCTGGGAGGTCGTCGCCGCGCGCCTGCGCGCCGCGGCCGGGGCGGACCTCGTGCTCGCCCTCTACAACCCGGGCTCCAAGTCCCGCACCACCCAGGTCGGCCGCGCCCGTGACCTGCTCCTGGAGTACCGGGCCCCCGACACGCCGGTGGTGATGGCCCGCGACGTCGGCGGCCCCACCGAACGCGTGCGCACCGTCCGCCTCGCCGACCTCGACCCCGCCGAGGTCGACATGCGCACCATCCTCCTCGTCGGCTCCTCCCAGACCCAGCACGTCACCCGCGCCCCCCACCCCGACGTCACCTGGACGCCCCGCCGCTACCCGGAGGCCTGACCACCCGGTGCGGAAGGCCCCCCGGCCTTCCGCACCGGCACCCGGATCAGTCGCGGTAGATCCCCGAGCGGTGGCCGACCCGCACGACCAGGATCAGCAGCCGGCCGCCGTCCACGGTGTAGACGACCCGGTGGTCTCCCACCCGCAGACGGCGGTGTTCGGGTGAGCCGACGAGTGCGGTGGTGTGGAAGCCGTAGGGGTCGCGCTCCAACTCGGCCAGCTTGCGCAGGATCAGAACGGCGGTCGCGCGGGGCAGCTTGCGGAGCTCGCCGCGCGCGGACTCGGTGAAGCGGGTGTGGTACTTCACTCGGGCCTGGCCAGGGTCTCGGCCATGACCTCGTCCAGCGAGTACGTCGGTTCGTCGCGGCGCTCCTCGATGAGGCGCACCAGCTCCTGCTCCTCCCACCGCCGGTACTCGCGCAGCAGCTCTATCGGGACGACGGCGGCCACTTCCCGGCCCCTCCGGGTGATCACGGTGGGCTCGTCGCGTTCGGCGCGGTCGACGACGTCGGCGAGATGCTCACGGGCCTCGCGGATGGATACGGTCTGCACAGGCTGCTCGCTCATGCCCCGAGTGTACGAAGTGTGCCAGGTGTACACAATCGCCCTTTGCCCCGGAGCGGTGGGGGTGGGCCGGGGGTCGTAGGGTCTCGATCGGTAGTCGGAGTCAGGGAGCGGTGCGGCATGGGTGAGGTCGGTGGGCGGGCCGGGCAGCTGAGGAGCAGTGGGCTGCGGCACGGCTGGACGACCGGGGCGTGTGCCACGGCGGCGACCAAGGCGGCGTACCGGGCGCTGCTGACGGGGGTGTTCCCGGACCCGGTGGAGATCGTGCTGCCGAAGGGGCAGCGGCCGGCGTTCGCGCTCGCGGTGGAGGGGATCACCGAGGGGATCACCGAGGGGGCGGCGGGGCGGCGGGCGATGGCCGGGGTGGTGAAGGACGCCGGGGACGACCCCGACGTGACCCACGGCGCGCTGGTGCGGGCCACGGTGTGGGCGGGGGAGCCCGGTGCGGGCGTGGTGTTCCGGGCCGGGCCCGGGGTGGGCACCGTCACCAAGCCCGGGCTGCCGCTGCCGGTCGGCGAGCCGGCCGTCAACCCGGTGCCCCGGCAGCTGATCCGGGAGGTGGTCGCCGAGGTGGCGGCCGCGTACGGGGGCAGCGGGGACGTGGTGGTGGAGCTCTCCGTCGACCACGGCGAGGAGATCGCCCGCTCCACCTGGAACCCCCGGCTCGGGATCCTCGGCGGCCTCTCCATCCTCGGCACCACCGGTGTGGTCGTCCCCTACTCCTGCTCCGCGTGGATCGACTCGATCCGGCGCGGGGTGGACGTGGCGCGGGCCGCCGGGCGCACCCACGTGGCCGGCTGCACCGGCTCGACCTCGGAGAAGGTGGCCGTCGCCGTGCACGGCCTGCCCGAGGACGCGCTGCTCGACATGGGCGACTTCGCGGGCGCGGTGCTCAAGTACCTCAAGCGCCACCCGGTGCCGCGGCTGACCATCGCCGGCGGTTTCGCCAAGCTCTCCAAGCTCGCCGCCGGCCACCTCGACCTGCACTCGGCGCGCTCCCAGGTGGACAAGGGCCAGTTGGCCCGGCTGGCCCGCGAGGGCGGCGCGGACGAGGAGCTGACGGCGGCGGTCGCCGCGGCCAACACCGCGCTGGAGGCGATCCAGCTCTGCCGGGCGGCCGGGGTGCCGCTGGGCGACCTGGTGGCCGAGGCGGCGCGGGCCACCGCGCTCGGGGTGCTGGTCGGCTCGCCGGTCGTGGTGGACGTCATCTGCATCGACCGGGCCGGCACGATCGTCGGCCGGGCGGAGCCGCTGGGGCCGTGAGCGGCCCGCGGCCGCGGCCCGGCTTTCGTCCCGGGCGTGTCCCCGGAACATCGCCGTGATGTGAAGATCTGACGCACATACGGGGTGAGAAACGGACAAAAGTCGCGCCACGCCCGGGGTCGGTTCTGGCGCTATCTCAGCCATGAGATATGGTCTGGCGAGTGACAGGCGACTACCTCACCCGTATCGGCACCCTCATCCGTACCGCGCGTCAGCACCGCGGCTGGTCCCAGGCCCAGCTCGGCGACGCCCTCGGCACCAGCCAGAGCGCGGTCAACCGCATCGAACAGGGCAAGCAGAACGTCAGCCTTGAGATGATCGCCCGCATCGGCGAAGCGCTCGACAGCGAGATCGTCTCCCTCGGCTACGCCGGCCCGATGCACCTGAGGGTCGCCGGTGGCACCACCCTCTCCGGCGCGATCGACGTCCGCAGCAGCAAGAACGCCTGCGTGGCCATCCTCTGCGCCTCGCTGCTGACGACCGGCCGCACCACCCTGCGCAGCGTCGCCCGCATCGAGGAGGTCTACCGCATCCTCGAAGTGCTCACCAGCATCGGCGTCAAGAGCCGCTGGACCAACGACGGCCGCGACCTCGAACTCACCCCGCCCGCCGAGCTCGACCTCGCCGGCATGGACGTCGAGGCCGCCCGCCGCACCCGCAGCGTGCTGATGTTCCTCGGCCCGCTGATGCACCGCGCCGACACCTTCGCCATCCCGTACGCCGGCGGCTGCGACCTCGGCACCCGCACCGTGCAGCCGCACCTCACCGCGCTGCGCCGGTTCGGCCTGGAGGTCGCCACCACGGGCGGCGCCTACCACGCCTCCGTCCAGCCCGGCGTCCCGCTGGACCGCCCGATCGTGCTGACCGAGCGCGGCGACACCGTCACCGAGAACGCCCTGCTCGCCGCCGCCCGCCACGACGGCGTCAGCGTCATCCGCAACGCCTCGCCCAACTACATGGTCCAGGACCTCTGCTTCTTCCTGGAGAAGCTGGGCGTGCGGATCGAGGGCATCGGCACCACCACCCTCACCGTGCACGGCGTCCCCGAGATCACCTGCGACGTCGACTACACCCCGGCCGAGGACCCGGTCGAGGCGATGAGCCTGCTGGCCGCCGCCGTGGTCACCTCCTCCGAGCTGACCATCCGCCGGGTGCCGATCGAGTTCCTGGAGATCGAGCTCGCCGTGCTGGAGGGCATGGGCCTCGACTACGACCGCACCCCCGAGTACCCGGCCCACAACGGCCGCACCCGGCTGGTCGACCTCACCGTGCGCCCCTCCAAGCTCACCGCGCCGATCGACACCATCCACCCGATGCCCTTCCCCGGCATCAACATCGACAACGTGCCGTTCTTCGCCGCCATCGCCGCGGCCGCCCACGGCACCACGATGATCCACGACTGGGTCTACGACAACCGCGCCATCTACCTCACCGAACTCACCCGGCTCGGCGCGGACATCAAGCTCCTCGACCCGCACCGCGTGCTCGTCCAGGGCCCCACCCGCTGGCGCGCCGCCGAGATGGTCTGCCCGCCCGCGCTGCGCCCCGCGGTCGTCATCCTGCTCGCGATGCTCGCCGCCAAGGGCACCTCGGTGCTCCGCAACGTCTACGTCATCAACCGCGGCTACGAGGACCTCGCCGAGCGCCTCAACTCCGTCGGCGCCCAGATCGAGACCTTCCGCGACATCTGAGCCGGCGCCCGGCCCCGCGCCCGACGCTCTGCCCGCCGAAGCGCCCGACGCTCTGCCCGCCGAAGCGCCCGTCGCTGTGCCCGCCGAAGCGCCCGCCACCGTGCCCGGCCCCGGAACTCCGGGGCCGGGCACCGGCGTTCACGGCGGCCGGGGCGGTCATTCGCCGGTGCGGCCGTCGAGGCGCTCGCGCAGGAGGTCGGCGTGGCCGTTGTGGCGGGCGTACTCCTCGATCATGTGGACGAGGATCCAGCGCAGCGACCAGCTCTGCTCGCCGGAGGGGCGAAGGTACCCGGGCACGTCCAGCGACGGGGCGGCGGCGACGAGTTCCCTGGCGTGGGCGCACTCGCGGCGCCAGCGGGTGAAGGCCTCGTCGGGGTCGGCGTCGTCGACGTCGAAGTCGGCGAAGCTGCCGTCCGGGTGCTTCCAGAAGCCGGGGCAGGCCTCGTCGGCGAGGGTGTTGCGGAACCAGCTGCGTTCGATCTCGGCGAGGTGGCGGGCCAGGCCGAGCAGGGAGAGCGTGGAGGGGAGCAGCGGGCGGGCGCGCAGTTGCTCGGTGGTCAGCCCCGCGCACTTCATCGCGAAGGTGTCGCGCTGGTGGTCCAGGAAGCTGGTCAGGGTGGCGCGTTCGGCGCCGAAGCGCGGGGTCTCGGTGCGGGCGGCGTCGGCGAGGTCGTAGGCGTCGGTCATCGGGCCATGGTGGCAGGCACGGGTCCGGTCGGCGCGGGAATTACCGGCGGGCGAGCCAGTCGAGGGCGGCCTCGACGCTCGGCGCCACGGGGACGCCGGCCGGTGCCGGCGGGCGGTCCACGACGACGACGGGCAGGCCGAGTTCGCGCGCCGCGGTGAGCTTGGGCGCGGTGGCCGCGCCGCCGCTGTCCTTGGTGACCACGACGTCGATCCGGTGCTCGCGCAGCACCGCCCGCTCGCCGTCCAGGGTGAACGGGCCGCGGTCGAGCAGGACGTCCAGCGAGGCCGGCAGCGGCGGCTCGGGCGGGTCGACCGAGCGGGCGACGACGTGCAGGCCGTCGAGGCGGGCGAAGGCGGCGATGCCCTGCCGGCCGCTGGTGAGCAGCACCCGCCGGCCGAGGGACGGCAGCAGCGCGGCGGCGGCGTCCAGCGAGGCGACGCGGTGCCAGCGGTCGCCCGGCACCGGCGTCCAGCCGGGGCGGCGCAGGGCGAGCAGCGGCACACCGGTCGCGGCGGCGGCCTCGGCGGCGTTGCGGGACATCGTGGCGGCGAACGGGTGGGTGGCGTCCACCACGGCGTCCACCCGCTCGGCGCGCAGCCACGCGGCGAGGCCCCCGGGGCCGCCGAAGCCGCCGATCCGCACCTCCCCGGCGGGAAGCCGGGGCTCGGCGACCCGCCCGGCGAGCGAGCTGGTGACCCGCAGTCCGGGGCGCCCGGCGGCCAGCGCGGCGGCCAGGGCGCGTGCCTCGGTGGTGCCGCCGAGCAGCAGGACGTGCGCCGTCACGTGCTCACGCGCCGCAGGGCTCGTGCGGGCGCTCGCGCTCCGCGGAGTAGAGGTGGCTGTCGCGGAACTGCTCGGCGCCGAGCGTCCGCCCGACGACGATCACCGCGGTGCGGACCACGCCCGCCGCCTTGACCTGCCCGGCGATGTCGCCGACGGTGCCGCGCAGCACCAGCTCCTCGGGCCGGCTGGCCATCGCCACCACGGCGGCCGGGCAGTCGGCCCCGTAGTGCGGGAGCAGCTGCTCGACCACGTCGTCGATGTACCCGGCGGCCAGGTGCAGCACCAGCAGGGCGCCGCTGCGGCCGAGGGTGGCGAGGTCCTCGCCCTCCGGCATCGGGGTGGCGCGCTTGGCGATCCGGGTGAGGATCACGGTCTGGCCGACGGTCGGCACGGTCAGTTCGCGCTTGAGCGCGGCCGCCGCGGCGGCGAAGGCGGGCACGCCGGGCACCACCTCGTAGGGCACGCCGGCCGCGTCCAGCCGGCGCATCTGCTCGGCGACGGCGCTGAACACCGACGGGTCGCCGGAGTGCAGCCGGGCGACGTCCTGCCCGGCGGCGTGCGCCCGGACCAGCTCGGCGGTGATCTGGTCGAGGGTGAGGTTCGCGGTGTCGACCAGCCGGGCGCCGGGCGGGCACTCGGCCAGCAGCTCGCGCGGCACCAGGCTGCCGGCGTACAGGCAGACCTCGGCGCGGGCGAGGATCCGCTGGCCGCGCAGGGTGATGAGGTCGGCGGCGCCGGGGCCGGCCCCGATGAAGTGGACGGTCACGAGGCGTTCTCCTGATGAGGGGTGCGGGGCTTGACGGCGGACCACTGGGTGACCGGCATCGCCTGGCGCCAGCCGGTGAAGCCGCCGACCGGCACGGCGTGCGCCACGGCGAGCCGCAGCAGTTCGCCGCCGTGCCGCCGGTACCAGGTGGTGAGCAGCGCCTCCGACTCCAGGGTCACCGTGTTGGCGACCAGCCGGCCGCCGGGTGCCAGGGCGGCCCAGCAGGCGTCCAGCAGGCCGGGCGCGGTGAGCCCGCCGCCGACGAACACCGCGTCCGGGGCGGGCAGGCCGCCGAGCGCGTCCGGCGCGGCGCCGGTGACCACCCGCAGCCGGGGCACGCCGAGCGCGGCGGCGTTGCGGGTGATCCGTTCGGCGCGCACCGGGTCGCGCTCCACGGTGACGGCCCGGTTGTCGCGGTGGGCGCGCAGCCATTCGACGGCGATCGAGCCGGAGCCGCCGCCGACGTCCCAGAGCAGTTCGCCGGGGACGGGCGCCAGGGTGGCCAGGGTGGCGGCGCGCACGTGCCGTTTGGTCAGCTGGCCGTCGCTCTCGTAGGCGGCGTCGGGCAGCCCGGGGACGACGGGGACGCGGGGGGCGTCGGCGGGCAGCTCGACGGCGATGACGTTCAGCGGGTCGCCGGGCGGGTGCGGCCAGCCGTCGGCGGGGCCGTCGAGCCGTCGCTCGCCGGGGCCGCCGAGCTGTTCGAGGACGCGCAGCCGGGCGGCGCCGTGGCCGGCGGCGGTGAGCAGCGCCGCGACGGCGGCGGGCGTGTCGGCGCCGGCGCTGAGCACCAGCAGCCGTCGCCCGGGGTTCAGGGCGAGCCGCAGGGTGTCGAGCGGGCGGCCGACCAGGCTGACCACCTCGGTGGACTCCAGCGGCCAGCCGAGCCGGGCGCAGGCGTACGCGACGGAGGAGGGGTGCGGCAGGACGCGCAGCCGTTCGGCTCCGGCGGTCTCGGCGAGGGTGCGGCCGATGCCGTAGAACATCGGGTCGCCGCTGGCCAGCACGGCGAGCGGGCGGCCGGCGTGGCGGTCCAGCAGCCCGGCCACGGCGGGGCGCAGCGGGGACGGCCAGGGCACCCGTTCGGCGGTGACCTCGTCGGCGGGCAGCAGGGCGAGCTGGCGGGGCCCGCCGAGCACGGCGCCGGCCGCCCGCAGCGCGGCCCGGGCGGCGCCGCCGAGGCCGGGCCAGCCGTCGGCCCCGATCCCGACGACGGTGATCGGGGGTGACTGCTGGGGCACCGGCGGGCTCCTGGGACGGGTCGTGGACGGGGGCGTGGGCAGCCTACCTGGCGGTCCGCGGCGGGCCGTCAGCCAGGGTGCGGGCCCGCCCGCCCGGGGTTAGCGTCGTGCCGGGAACACCTCCGGGGGGACCTCAGCACGCAACGGAGGACAGCATGTCCGAGTCAGCGGTCCCGTACACCACCAACAACGCCGGCGTCCCGGTGCCGAGCGACGAGAACTCGCTCACGGTGGGCAGGGACGGCCCGATCCTGCTCCACGACCACTACCTGATCGAGAAGATGGCCCAGTTCAACCGGGAGCGGGTGCCGGAGCGGGTGGTGCACGCCAAGGGGGCCGGCGCGTACGGCGTCTTCGAGACGACGGAGGACGTCAGCCGGTTCACGAAGGCGACCCTGTTCCAGCCGGGCAAGCGGACCGAGATGCTGGCCCGCTTCTCGACCGTGGCCGGTGAGCAGGGCAGCCCGGACACCTGGCGGGACCCGCGCGGCTTCGCGCTGAAGTTCTACACCGAGGACGGCAACTACGACCTGGTCGGCAACAACACACCGGTCTTCTTCGTCCGCGACACCATCAAGTTCCAGGACTTCATCCGCTCCCAGAAGCGCCGCCCGGACAACGGCCTGCGCGACCACGACATGCAGTGGGACTTCTGGACGCTCTCGCCGGAGTCCGCGCACATGGTCACCTGGCTGATGGGCGACCGCGGCATCCCGAAGTCCTACCGGCACATGAACGGCTACGGCTCGCACACCTACCTCTGGTACAACGCGAGCGGTGAGCGGTTCTGGGTGAAGTACCACTTCAAGACCGACCAGGGCATCGACTTCCTCACCCAGGCGGACGCCGACCGGCTGGCCGGCTCGGACCCGGACCTGCACCGCGAGGACCTCTGGCAGGCCATCGACGGCGGCAACGCGCCGTCCTGGACGCTGTACGTGCAGGTGATGCCGTTCGACGACGCGCCCGGCTACCGGTTCAACCCCTTCGACCTCACCAAGGTCTGGCCGCACGGCGACCACCCGCTGATCCGGGTCGGGACGCTGACGCTGAACCGCAACCCCGAGGACTACTTCGTCCACATCGAGCAGGCCGCCTTCGAGCCGGCCAACCTGGTGCCGGGCATCAGCGTCTCGCCGGACAAGATGCTGCTCGGCCGGATCTTCTCCTACCCGGACACCCACCGGTACCGGATCGGCCCCAACTACGCCCAGCTGCCGCCGAACCGGCCGCACGTGCCGGTGCACTCCTACGCCAAGGACGGGCCGATGCGCTTCGACCCGGCGCGCACGGCGGCGCCCTACGCGCCGAACTCCTACGGCGGGCCGGCCGCCGACGCTCAGGCGTACGACGACCCGGCGGCCGGCTGGCAGAGCTCGGGCGACATGGTGCGCGAGGCGTACTCGCTGCACGCCGAGGACGACGACTGGGGGCAGGCGGGCACCATGGTCCGCCAGGTGCTGGACGACGCGGCGCGCGACCGGCTGGTCTCCAACATCGTCGGCCACCTCCAGGGCGGGGTGAGCGGTCCGGTGCTGGAGCGGGCCGTGCAGTACTGGCGCAATGTCGACAAGGCGCTGGGCGACCGGGTCGCCAAGGGCGTCGGCAAGGACTGACGGGCCGGTACCGGGGCGCGGGTCCGCCGGGCCCGCGCCCTCAGCGGTGGTCCCGGCCGTACCGGCGCCAGTCGCCGGAGGCGATCGGCGCCGGGTGCGTGCGCAGCCGGGCGGCCACCGCCGGTCCGGCCAGGTACACCCAGGCCTGCGCCGTCGCGCCGTCCGCCGTACGGACGGCGAGCCGCTCGCGCACGTACGTGCCGAGGCCGTCCGGCCGGCAGTCCTCCAGCCGGTCCAGCGCCGCGAGCGTCCGCCGGTAGGCCTCCGGGCGGACGGTGACCAGTTCGCCGCTGATCCGGCGGCCCGGCGCGGGGTCGGGCACGGCGTACGGGAAACCGGGCCCCGCGTGCAGCGCCGCGCCCTCCAGCACCGCCGCCCGCACCCCGGCGCACCGGCCGGCCAGGAAGGCGGCGTGGTTGCGCTCCCCGGTGAGCAGGGTTCCGTAGACGAAGAAGGGCAGGGTGGCGGGGTGCTCGGGCACGAGGGGTTCCTCCTGGGCGGGGGCCGGTCGACGGTCGACGGTGCCCGTGCGGTGATACCCACTGGCGCGGGGGGTGGCCGATGCGGTGTCATGGCGGGTGCATCTGCCAGCACCGTCCAAGGGGGACACCCATGACAGCCCGCGCCGAGCGCACCCCGGCCGCACCCGCCGGCACTCCGGTGCCGGCGGGGGCCGCGCCCACCGCCGGCCGGCTCGGGGCGGGCGTGTGGGTGGCGCTCGCCATCGTCTACGTGGTGTGGGGTTCGACGTACCTGGGGATCCGGATCGCGGTCGAGACCATGCCCTCCTTCCTCTCCGCCGCCGCGCGCTTCCTGACCGCCGGACTGCTGCTCGCCGGCTTCGTGGCCGTCCGCCACGGCCGGGCCGGGCTGCGGGTGGACCTGCGGCAGCTGGGCTCCGCCGCCCTGGTCGGCGGACTGCTGCTGACCGGCGGCAACGGGCTGGTGGTGCTCGGCGAGACGTGGATCCCCTCCGGCCTCGCCGCGCTGCTGGTCGCCGCCGTGCCGCTGTGGATGGTGCTGCTGACGGCGGCGGGCGGCGACCGGCCGAGGCCGGCCGAGCTGGGCGGGGTGCTGCTCGGACTGGTCGGCCTGACCGTGCTCTCCGCCCCCGCGATCGGCGGGGACATCGCGCCCGCCGGCGTGATCGCGATCCTCTGCGGCACCCTGACCTGGGCGTCCGGCTCCTTCGCGGCCAAGCGCATCCGGATGCCCGGCAACGTCCTGGCCTCCAGCGCCTACCAGATGCTCGCCGGCGGGCTCGGCAATGCGCTGATCGGGCTGCTCCGCGGGGAGCAGCACGGCCTGCACCCCGGCGACATCTCCACCCGCTCCTGGCTGGCGCTGGGCTTCCTGGTGGTGTTCGGCTCGCTGGTCGCCTTCACCGCGTACGCCTGGCTGCTGCGCTCCGCGCCGCTGACGCTGGTCGCCACCTACGCCTACGTGAACCCGGTGGTGGCCGTGCTGCTCGGCCGGCTGGTGCTGGCCGAGCCGCTGACCGGCCCCACCCTGCTGGGCGGGGCGATCGTGGTCGCGGGCGTCTGCCTGGTGGTGAGCGTCAGCCGGTCGTCGGCGCGCCCGTCCGCCCGTAGGTCCGCACGATGACCCCGTTGGGGAAGACGCGGGTGTCGGCGAGCGTGAACGTGTGCGGGGCGAAGTCCGCGCGGAACAGCGGCACTCCGGCGCCGATCGCCACCGGGGACTGCTTGACGACCAGTTCGTCGATCTCCGGCAGCAGTCGGCCGGCGAGCTCGCCGCCGCCGCAGAGCCAGAGGCCGAGGCCGTCCTCGCGCTTGAGCTCCCGCACCCGGCCCAGCGGGTCGGCCGCGGTGACCTCCACCGCGGGATCGGGGCTCTCGGCCAGGCTGCGGGAGAAGACGATCTGCCGCAGGTGGGCGTAGGGGTTGGTGAGGCCGACCACCAGGCCCGCCCCGTAGGTGGCGCGGCCCATCAGCACGGTGTCGTAGCGCTTGTTGGGCGCGTCGGCGATCCCCATCGCGGCCCGCCCGGGGGTCGGCACGGTCTCCGGGTACTCCGCGCACAGGTGGGAGAGGAACTCCCCGGCGACGTAGGGCATGAGGAACTGGTAGTCGCCGTCCGGGGAGGCGATGAAGCCGTCGAGGGTGGTGCCGACGTAGTAGGTGAGCTTTCGCATCCGTGTCCTTCGTTCCGGTGAATGAACCACAACAGTTATAGTACTTCGCCTGTAGTGGTTGCCAGAGATTTCCTGAGGGAGCTTCAGCGATGGCCCAGAACCCCGCCCGCCGTGCTGCGCTCACCGACGCGGCGATCGACGTCCTCGCCGACCAGGGCGCGCGCGGACTCACCTTCCGTGCCGTGGACCTGCGGGCGGGTGTGCCGGCCGGCACCGCGTCCAACTACTTCGCCAACCGGGACGACCTGCTCGACCACACCGCCCGGCACATCCACCACCGGCTCACCCCGGACCCGGCGGTCATCGGGGCACTGCTGCGCGCGCCCCGCGACCGGGCCCTGGTCACCGCCCTGATGCACGACCTGCTGCGCCGCATCGACGCCGACCGCTCCGGCTACCTCGCGATGCTGGAACTGCGCCTGGAGGCCACCCGCCGGCCCGAGGTGCGGGCCCGGCTCACCACCACCGTCCGGGAGGAGCTGGAGGCCAACATCGCCTACCACCTGGACGAGGGCTTCCCCGGCGACCGCGAGACCGTCGTCGTCCTCTACCTCGCGATGACCGGCCTGCTCGTCGAGCACCTCACCCTTCCCGGCGTGCTCGGGCCGGAGAACCTCCCCGCCCTCGTCGACACCCTGGTCGCCCGCACCGTCCCGGCGGCCTGAGGCCGATCCCGAGGGCCGGGTGCGCGCGGCGGCCGGCGGTGGCGCGGTGGGTCCGGGCAGCCGGGGGTGTCCGTCGGGGCAGTGGTGCCGGGGCGTCCGGCCGTTACCGGCCGGTCGGGAGTGACGTCTCGTCAAGGGCGCTGTGAAGCTGGGGAGAAGGGGTGACCGCGGGCGACCGGCCCCCGCACCGGCTGCCGTCCGGCAGCCGGGACACCGTGCGCATCGGAGGTCAGTGATGAAGGCGAACCGGCTCGGGAGGGCCGCCGCCTCGGCGGCCGTGGTCCTCAGCACGCTGGCAGGCGTCGTCGTCGGAACGGCGGGAACCGCCGACGCCATCGAGATCCGGCAGGTGGAGCAGACGTACAACCGGTACTGCGACAAGCCGACGACCTCGATCGAGACGACCGAGTTGTGGGGCGGCCGGATACTCTGCGGGGGCGGGTTCGGGGTGGAGATCTCGTCGGTCCTCTTCAGGAACGACGGGCAGCAGGCGTTCTTCGTGGGAACGGACCACGCGGTGTGGACCCGCTGGAAGGAGTACGGCGTCATGAGCGACTGGGTCTCCCTCGGCGGCCGCCTGAGCGGAGACGTCACCATCAACGCGTGGAACAGCTCCGGGTTCATCCAGCTGATGGGGAAGGGCACGGACGGGCGGTACTGGTTCGACAACCGCGACGTCAACGGCAGCTGGACCGGCTGGTTCCGGTAGCCGCCGGCCCACCGCGGTCGCGCGGTGCGCCGCCGGCCGCTGCGCCCCGACCGCCCGCCCGGCCGTCCCGGGGCCCGCCCGCGCACGGGCGGGCCCCGCACGCGGCCGCGGAGCGGACCGTCGCGCCGCCCGGGTCGCCCTCCTCGGCGAGCACGTCCCGGGAGTGCCGCAGGAAGGCCCCGCCCGCCGCCCGGATCCGCGAACCGCCCGCGCCGGCGGGATCATTCGACTACCATCCACCGGGTGCCCGGCACGACGGGGCGGACCGGGGGAGTGGACGTCATGGCGGGTGCGGACGGGCGGACGGCGACGACCACCGCGACGCCCCCGTCACCCGGGCCGCCGCCCGCCCTGTGGCGGCAGCGGAACTTCGCCGCGCTCTGGTCCGCCCACACCGTCAGCCAGTTCGGCACCCAGCTGAGCTTCTTCGTGCTGCCCGTCCTCGCGCTCACCACCGTCGGTGCGACCCCCGGCCAGGTCGGCCTGGTGTCCGCCGCCGAGACCCTGCCGTTCCTGCTGATCGGCCTGCCCGCCGGCGCGCTGCTCGACCAGTGGGACCGGCGGCGGGTGATGGTCGTGGCGGACGCCGGCCGGGCGGTCGCCCTCGGCGTCGTCCCGCTCGGCCACGCCCTCGGCGTGCTGAGCGTGCCGCTGCTCTGCGCGGTGGCCTTCGTCACCGGCCTGTTCACCGTCTTCTTCGACATCGCCGACCAGGCCTTCCTGCCCGCCGTCGTCGGGCGGCACCAGGTGGCGGACGCCAACAGCCGCCTGGAGTTCTCCCGTTCGGCCGCCGACCTCGCCGGACCGGGTCTGTCCGGCCTGCTGCTCCAGTGGGCGGCCGCCCCGCTGATCCTGCTCGCCGACGCGGCCAGCTACCTCGTCTCCGCGCTGCTCCTCGGCGCGATCCGCCCTCCGCGCCCGCCCGCCGGGCCGGTCCCGGCCCCGGCGGCCCGGGAGCCGATGCGCACCCGGATCGCCGAGGGCCTGCGCTTCGTCTTCCGCCACCGCGCCCTGCGATCGCTCGTCCTGGCCAGCGCGCTCGCCAACCTGGCCGGGTTCGGCGGCGCGCTCAGCGCGCTGCTGCCCGCCTTCGCCCTGCGGGACCTCGGCCTCTCGCCCGGCCGGCTCGGACTCGCGCTGACCGTGGGAAACGCCTGCGCCCTGCTCGGCGCGCTGTTCACCGCCCGGCTGGCCAGGGTGTTCGGCGTGGGCCGGGTGCTGCTCGCCGCCCGCTGCCTGCCCGGCCTCGGCGTGCTGCTGCTCGCCACGGCCGGGCCCGGCCGGGCCGTGCCCACCCTGGCGGTGGCGGCCGGGCTCCTCGCCTGTGGCAGCACCGCCTACAACATCGTCCAGGTGAGTCTGCGGCAGGCGGTGACCCCGGCGGCGCTGCAGGCCCGGATGAACGCCTCGGTGCGCTTCGTCATCTGGGGCGCGCTGCCGCTCGGCGCGGCCGCCGGCGGCCTGCTCGGGTCGGCGGTGGGCCCGCGGGCGGCGCTCTGGACGGTCGCCGCCGTCTCGCTGCTCTCCGTGCTGCCGCCGCTGCTGACCCGGGAGGTCCGGGCCCTGCGCGACTTCCCCGGTGCCGAGGTCGACTGAGGCGGCGTCAGGCGAGGTAGGGCGGGCGGCCGGCCCACCAGTGACCGGGGGCCTCGGGGGTGCGGCCGGTCCAGAACTCGATGAGGCCGGAGATGAACTCCTCGGCGGAGAGGGTGCCGTCGCCGTCCAGGTCGAGGCGGTGGAACGCCTCGTCCGTGTCGTCGCGGGAGAGCGCGGAGAAGTGACCGCGCTGGAAGACGAAGAACTCGCCCGCGTCCACCGTGCCGCTGCCGTCCACGTCGGCGACGGCGAGGAACGCCTCGGCGAGCGCCCCGAAGACGGTCCGGGCGGCCACCGGGTCGTCGGCGAGCGCGCGGGTCGAGGCGACGAACTGGCGGCGGCTGATCGCCGTGGTGCCGATCGGCAGGTGGGAGACGTGCAGGTCGCGCCAGATGGCCAGGTAGGCGGCGACGATCCGCTGTTCGGCGGCCGACCCCTCCGTGTGGCCCAGCGAGCGGGCCACCGCACGGCCCATCAGGACGTGGTCGTGCTCGGTGAGCAGACCGTCCCCGTCGGCGTCGAGGTGGTCGAACCCGTGGTTGATCCTGGCGAGCAGCAGTTCCTCGGACACCCGTTCATCCCCCGGCTGGTCGGTCCCGGCAATCACAACAGCAGCAGTCACAACGGTCGGACGCAGCACGCTAACCCGCCGGGTGCCGGGTGCGCAGCCGAAGCCGCGAAGTGGCACCCGGCCGGCTCCCGGGCCGCCGTTCAGCCCGCGTTCTGGAGCGCCGCGTCCGCCAGTCGCTCGGCCAACTCGCCGAAGACCTCCTGGAGTTGTTCGTCAGAGACGCCGTTGGCGTAGCCCTGGAAGGCGAGCGCGGCCTGCGCCTGGACGGCCGGGGTGGCGTAGCCGGCGTCGATCGGCAGCGGGCCGGTCGGCGGCCAGGGCAGCGGCCAGTGCCGCGGCCAGGGAATCCGCCCGTGCGGGGTGCCGCACCAGTCGTCGCCCACCTCGGCGAGGACCTTCCGGGCGTCGCCGCCGGAGACCCGGGCGGTGATGGCGGCGTTGGCCACGGCGGTGACGGTGCGGGCGACGGACAGCCGCAGCGCGGCGGCGACCGGCGGCAGCGGCTGCGGGTTGAGCCCGGCCGCCTCGCCGCCGCCCTCGGCGCGAGCCGCGAGCAGGCCGTCCAGGACGCCGTGGCCCGCCTCGTGGGGGATCAGTCCGTCCAGGGCCGCGGGATTGAGACGGCCGACGAGGGCGACCAGGGTGACGGATCGGCGGACGAGCGTGGTCATCGGAAAACCCCTTCTCCGGGGACGGGTGGCCGTGTGCTCACGGTCGGTGACCGATCGTAGGCGCAGCGTCCGCGCGGACGGGGGACCGACACCACCCGCCGCCCGCCGCCGCCCGCTACCCGCCGCCGCCCGCCGCTCAGCGGGCGGCGGCGAGCAGTTCGCGGGTGTACGCGGTGTGCGGGGCGGCGAAGAGCCGGTCCCGCTCGGCGGACTCCACCAGCCGGCCGCGGTGCATCACGGCGACGCGGTCGCAGAAGTGGCGGACCACCGCGAGGTCGTGCGAGACGAACAGGAAGGCGACGCCGAGGCGTTCGCGCAGCTCCATCAGCAGGTTGAGCACCTGGGCCTGGACCGAGACGTCCAGGGCGGAGACCGGTTCGTCGGCGATGATCAGCCGCGGTTCGGGGGCGAGCGCCCGGGCGATCCCGATCCGCTGGCGCTGGCCGCCGGAGAACTCGTGCGGGTAGCGGTCCAGGTGGGCGGCGGACAGGCCGACCTGTTCCAGCAGCTCGGCGGAGCGCTCGCGGCGCTGCCCGGCGTCCAGCGCGGTGTGCAGCCGCAGCGGGGTGTCCAGCGTCTGGGCGACGGTCCGGCGCGGGTTGAGCGAGGCGTACGGGTCCTGGAAGACCAGCTGGACCTCCTTGGCGAGCCGGCGCCGCAGGGCCCGGCCGGGCGCGGTGGCGTCCACGCCGTCGTAGCGCACGGTGCCGGCGGTGGCGGGCTGGAGGCCGGCCAGCACCCGGGAGGTGGTGGACTTCCCGGAGCCGGACTCGCCGACCAGGCCGAGCGTCTCGCCGGGCGCGATGCGCAGGCTGACGCCCTCCACCGCCCGGACCGGTCCGGGCCGTCCGCGCCCCGGGAGCGGCAGGCGCCGGCCGCGGCCGGGGAAGTGCACGCAGAGGTCCTCGACCTCGGCCAGCCAGCGGCCGGACGGCGCCGCGGCCGGCCCGGGGCGGACGGCGGCCCGGGGCGCGGGCGAGGGGTCGTCGACGGTCGGCAGCGGCGCGCCCGGGACGGAGTCCAGGGTGAGCGCGGCCCCCACCAGGGCCCGGGTGTACGGCTCGCGGGGCGCGGCCAGCAGGGCGGCGGTCGGCGCGCTCTCCACCGGCCGGCCGTCGCGCAGCACGAGCGTGCGGTCCGTGGTGCCGGCGACCACCCCGAGGTCGTGGCTGACCAGCAGCACGGCGGTGCCGTGCTCGCGCTGCAGCTCGCCCAGCAGATCCAGCACCTGGCGCTGGACGCGGGCGTCGAGCGCGGTGGTCGGCTCGTCGGCGATCAGCACGTCGGGGTCGTTCATCAGCGCCATCGCGATCATCACGCGCTGGCGCATGCCGCCGGAGAACTGGTGCGGGTAGTCGCGCACCCGGGCGGCCGGGATGCCGACCCGGTCGAGCATCGCCGCCGCCCGCCGGCGGGCCTCGGCGCGGCCCGCGCCGGGGTGGTGCAGCCGGTACATCTCGGCGAGCTGCGCACCGACGCCGTGGAAGGGGCTGAGCGAGGTGAGGGCGTCCTGGAAGACCAGGGCCGCCCGGCCGCCGCGCACCCGCCGCAGCACGGACTCCCCGGCGCCCACCAGCTCCTGCCCGGCCAGCCGGATCGAGCCGGTGACGGTGGTGGTGCGCGGGTCGTGCAGGCCGAGCACGGCGAGCCCGGTGGCGGACTTGCCGGAGCCGGACTCGCCGACCAGGCCGAGGACCTCGCCGCGGGCGAGGTCGAAGGAGAGTCCGCGCACGGCGGCGACCGGGGCGCCGCCGCGCGGGTCGGCGAAGCTGACGCGCAGGTCCCGGACGCTGAGCACCGGCTCGGCGTCCGGCCCGGAGGCCGCGGAGGGGGCGGGGGCGGGGGAGGTGGTCACGGGGAGGGCTCCAGAACGGGACGGGGACGGTCAGCCGAGGCGGATGCGCGGGTCGAGCCAGGCCACCACGAGGTCGGCCAGCGCGACGAACAGCACGACGAAGCAGGCGGCCAGCAGGACGGCGCCGACCACGGCCGGCAGGTCCTGGCCCTCGACGGCCTCGATGGCGAAGCGGCCGACGCCGTTCAGCCCGAACACCGTCTCGGTGATCACCGCGCCGCCGAGCAGCGCCCCCGCCTCCAGGCCGAGCAGCTGGACCAGCGGCCCGGCCGCGCCGCGCGAGGTGTACTTGAGGTGGGCGCGCAGCCGCCCGAGGCCCTTGCCGCGGGCCGTGCGGACGTACTCCTCGTTCATCGTCTCCAGCAGCTGGGAGCGCGACAGCCGGGCGAACACCGCCGAGTTGACGAAGCCGAGGACGATCCAGGGCAGCAGCAGCCCGCCGGCCCAGGCGGCCGGGTCGGTGGCCGGCGGGGTGTAGGAGGGCAGCGGCAGCAGACCGGTGGTGTAGACCAGCCCCCACTGGGCGACGTACCCGAGGAAGTAGATCTGCACGCTCGCGCCGATCAGGGTGAAGCCGGAGAGCAGCTTGTCCGTCCGGGTGCCGTGCCGCAGCGCGGTGACGAAGCCGGTGCCGAGCCCGAACAGGACCAGCACGGCCAGCGCGCCCGCCGCCAGCGACACGGTGACCGGCAGGTGGTCGGCCAGCGCCTCGGTGACCGGCTGGTGCAGCCGGTAGGAGTAGCCGAGGCAGGGCGCGTCGCAGTGGATCGTCGAGCCGTCGACGTCCTGGATGTCCCGGCCGGCGACGATCCCGGTCAGGTAGTCGGCGTACTGGGCGAGCAGCGGCTGGTCCAGGCCCATGCTCGTGCGGACCGCCGCGACCTGGCCGGTGTCGCAGCGCGGGCCGCAGGCGGCCCGGGCGGGGTCGGCGGGGCCGGCGTAGAAGAGGGCGAAGGCGGCGGCGGAGACCGCGGCCAGGACGGCGAGCGCCTGGAGGATCCGCCGCAGGGCGAAGGAGAGCATGGTGGCCGGTCCGGGTTCGGGGGGCGTCGGGGCGGCGGCCCCGCCGCGCGCGCGTTCCCCGTGGGAGGCGCGCGGCGGGACCGTCCGGGGACTTCGGGCGGGTCAGGACTTCAGGTAGAGCCAGGCGAGGCTGACCGTCCCGTAGATCGGGTGGATGAACGCGCCGCCGACGTTGGAGCCGCGCAGCTGGTTGACCGTGGGGTAGGTGAACGGCAGGACCGGCAGGTCCTTCATCACGGTCTGCTCCAGGGCGTACAGCTCCTTGGCCTTGGCGTGCGGCTCGCCGATCTGGTTGATCCGGTCGATCTCCTTGTCCACCTCGGGGTTGCGGTAGCGGGCGGAGTTGAGGTCGCTGCCGGCGCGGCCGTCGAAGGAGAACGGGATCAGGGTGGAGGGCGTCGGCCAGTCGACCGAGCTGGTCTCCTCCCACAGGTCGTACGGGGAGTCGGCGCGGTGCACCTCGTCCAGCAGCGCCTTGGGGTCGACCGGCTTGGGCACGACCGTGATGCCGGCCCGGGCGAAGCCGTCGACCAGCACCTGGGCGACCCGCTGCCCGTTGGGCGTGTTGGCGTAGGCGTAGGTGAGCGCGCCGGGTGCCTGCTTGGCCTTGGCGAGCGCGGCCTTGGCGGCCTCCGGGTCGCCCTCCGGCTTCGCCGGGTCCAGGTCGTACTTCTGCCAGTCGACCAGGGCGGGGGAGCTGAGCGTGGTGGCCAGCTCGCCGGCCCGGGTGCCGCCCTGGACCTGGCGGGCCTGCTGGCGCGGGTAGGCGAGGTTGAGGGCCTTGCGGACCTCGACGTCGGCGACCCGCTCGTTGTTGACCATCAGATAGGTGACGAAGGCGCCCTGCCGGCCGGAGACGACCAGGTCCTTGGCCTTCGGGTCGGTGTCCACGGTCTGGTACAGCTCGGGGGAGAGCACGGTCGCCGCGGTGGTGGCGTTCTCGCCGCCGTCGCGCCCGGAGAGGATCTCCTGGTTGATGTTCAGCGCCTCCTTCCCGAAGGTGAAGACGAACTTCTCCGGGTACTGGCTGCGGATCGGGTCGGTCTCCGGCTTCCAGTGCGGGTTGCGCTCCAGCACCATCCGGGTGTTCTGGACGTGCTCGACGATCCGGTACGGCCCGGTGGCGAAGGGCTGGCGGTCGTAGTCGGTGCCGGTGTCCTTGTCCTGGCGCACGGGCGAGGAGGAGGACTGCGCGGCCATGTACGGCACGTCGGCCTGCGGCTGCGGGAAGCGGAAGACGACGGTGCGCTCGTCCGGGGTCTCGATCGCGGCGAGGTCGCCGTCCTGCGGGCCGCCGTACTTCTTGCGGGCGTCCTCGTAGCTGGCCTCGCCGGTCAGCCACTGCGGCCAGTACGGCGGGCCGACCTCGTAGCCCTTGCCGAAGGAGCGCTCGATGCCGTACTTCACCTGCCGGGAGGTGATCGGCTGGCCGTCCTCCCAGGCCAGGCCCTCCTTCAGCCGGTACGTCCAGGTCCGGCCGCCGTCGCTCGGGGTGCCGGTGTCGGTGGCGAGGTCGCCGACCAGCTTGGCCTTCCCGTCGACCACCTGGTACTGGGTCAGCTGGCGGCCCCAGAGCAGCGAGGTGTTGTAGGTGGCGCCCGCGTACACCTTCTGCGGGTCGAGGTGGCGGAAGTCGGTGGCGTTGTAGACGTTCACCGTGCCGCCCTGGCGGGCCCCGGCGACGGCGGGGGCCGGGCCGGCGCTCTCCTGCTCGGTGCCGAGCGCGGCGGTCAGCGGCGAGGTGTCCTTGGCCGCGCCGGTGGCGCCGGAGGAGCCGGTGCCGGCGCCGGCCGAGCAGGAGGTCGCCAGCAGGGCGGTCGCGAGGACGGCGAGGGACGGTCTGATCCAGCGCATGGCGAATCTCTCCTTGCCCCGGGGCTCCGGGGCGGGTCGGGTGAACGGGTGGAACGGTGAGGGTGGTGGTGGCGCGGGGCCTCAGCGGGCGGCGCGCGGGTCCAGGGCGTCCCGGACGGCGTCGCCGAGCAGGTTGAAGGCGAGCACGAAGAGCAGCAGCGCGGTGCCGGGGAAGACCATGTACGTCGGGTCGGCCTGGAAGACCTCGGAGCCGCGGGAGATCATCCGGCCCCAGTCCGGGACCGGCTCGTTGACGCCCACGCCGAGGAAGGACAGCACCGCTTCGGAGGCGACGAACGCCGGCACCGCCATGGTGGCGTGCACCAGCAGCTGCGCCCGGACGTTCGGCAGGAGTTCGCGCAGGACGATGTGGAATCCGCTCGCCCCGAGGGCCCGGGCGGACTGCACGAAATCCCTTTCCCGGAGCGACCGGACGGTGGCGCGCAGGGAAAGCGCCAGCGGAATCCAGCCGAACGCGGAGAAGACCAGGACGAGCACCAGGAACTGCATCCACTCCGGTTCCGCGGTGCCCGGATCGACCAGCCGGGACTGCACCACCGGGCTGAGCGCGAGCAGCAGGAGCAGCGTCGGGAAGGCCAGCAGGACGTTCGACAGGAAGCCGAAGAGCCGGTCGGTGATCCCGCCGAGGTAGCCGACCGCGACGCCGGCCAGCACCCCGAGGGTGGTGGTGACGGCGGCCGAGACGAAGGCGATCAGCAGCGAGGTGCGGATGCCGTAGAGCAGCTGGGTGAACACGTCGCGCCCGAGGCCGGGCTCCAGGCCGAACCAGAACTCCCCGGAGATTCCGCCGTTCGGCGCGACGGGCAGGCCGCCGTCGCTGAGCAGGCCGGGCGTGTTCTGGCCGTAGTGCTCGGTGGGGTTCTTGCCGTACAGCGCGGCGATCAGCGGGGCCGCCAGGGCGAGCAGCAGGAACAGGAGGACCACGCCGAGCGCCACGGCCCCGGTGCGGTCGCGGCAGACGCGGCGCAGCAGTCCCGCCGGGGCGGGTGCCGGGGGCGGTGCCGGGGCGTCCGGCGCTGCGACTTGTTCGACCACTGCCATGAGAGGCGTACTCCCCGAATTCTGTGCCGCCCCGTGGGTGAGGGTGCGTCGACGTGCATTTCCGGCCGGTCCTTCCGGGGGTTTCCCGGAGGGCCGGCAGGCGTCATCAGATCGGACCGGAAGGGGTTTTCGCAAATCATTCCGACGGTGGTCGCGGAGTGGTTCGGACCCTTTGTTTCGGGAATTGTGACGGCTTCATTCCGCCGCAATACTGCTGTAGCAGGAGAACGGACATAGCCGGGCAAAGTGCATGTCATGTCCGCTGCCGTCCCGTATGGTGAGATGTCCGCCACAGGCCGTCCGGCGTTGGTACGATTCCGGCGGGCCGCGACTGGCGCGCACGGATGGAATCGACCATCGGGAAGCGGCCCCGTGCCGGATCACGACGCAGTTGCCGAGCGCCTGGGCCCCCCGACCTCCCCACCAGGAGACCGCCATGGCCCCGCAGCCGCACACGGCCGCCACCCCCGCCGCCAACACCGCCTTCCGTTCCGCCCTCGACGTGGTCCGTGAGGTCGAGCCGCGGATCGCCGCCGCCATCGGCCAGGAGATCGACGACCAGCGCGCCTCGCTCAAGCTCATCGCCAGCGAGAACTACGCCTCCCCGGCCGTCCTGCTCGCCATGGGCAACTGGCTCAGCGACAAGTACGCCGAGGGCACCGCCGGCCGCCGCTTCTACGCCGGCTGCCGCAACGTCGACACCGTCGAGACCATCGCCGCCGAGCACGCCCGCGCCCTCTTCGGCGCCGACCACGCCTACGTCCAGCCGCACTCCGGTATCGACGCCAACCTCACCGCCTTCTGGGCCGTCCTCTCCCAGCGGGTGGAGAGCCCCGCCCTGGAGCGCGCCAAGGTCCGCAACGTCAACGACCTCACCGAGCAGGACTGGGCCGAACTGCGCCGGGACCTGGGCAACCAGCGCATGCTCGGCATGTCCCTGGACACCGGCGGCCACCTCACCCACGGCTTCCGCCCCAACATCTCCGGCAAGATGTTCGAGCAGCGCAGCTACGGCACCGACCCGGCCACCGGCCTGATCGACTACGACGCGCTGCGCGCCACCGCCCGCGAGTTCCGCCCGCTGATCCTGGTGGCCGGCTACTCCGCGTACCCGCGGCTGGTGAACTTCGCCCGGATGCGCGAGATCGCCGACGAGGTCGGCGCCACCCTGATGGTCGACATGGCGCACTTCGCCGGCCTGGTCGCGGGCAAGGTGCTCACCGGCGACTTCGACCCGGTGCCGCATGCCGACATCGTCACCACGACCACCCACAAGTCGCTGCGCGGCCCGCGCGGCGGCGCGGTGCTGTGCACCTCCGCACTCGCCGAGCACGTCGACCGCGGCTGCCCGCTGGTCCTCGGCGGCCCGCTCTCGCACGTCATGGCCGCCAAGGCGGTCGCCTTCGCGGAGGCCCGCCGCCCCGAGTTCCGCGCCTACGCCCGGCAGGTCGTCGACAACGCCCAGGCGCTCGCCGAGGGCCTGCTGCGCCGCGGCGGCACGCTCGTCACCGGCGGCACCGACAACCACCTGGTGCTCGCCGACGTCTCCGGCCACGGCCTGACCGGCCGCCAGGCCGAGGCCGCGCTGCTCGACTCCGGCGTCGTCACCAACCGCAACTCCGTCCCGCAGGACCCGAACGGCGCCTGGTACACCTCCGGCGTGCGGATCGGCACCCCGGCGCTCACCACCCGCGGCCTCGGCACCGCCGAGATGGACGAGATCGCGGCCCTCATCGACACCGTGCTGCGCGCCACCACCCCGGCCCTCACCGCCTCCGGTGCGCCCTCCAAGGCCCAGTACGCCCTGGACCCGGCGGTTGCCGAGGGCGTCGCCAAGCGCGCCGCCGACCTGCTCTCCGGCTTCCCCCTCTACCCGGGCGTCGACCTGGCCTGACCCCCTGCCGCCGCCCGGCCGGGTCCGTCCCGGCCGGGCCCGCGGCCGGTCAGTACTGGAGCGCCTTGTACTGCAGGAACTCCTCCAGGCCGTGGCGGCCCAGCTCGCGGCCGAGGCCCGAGTTCTTGTAACCGCCGAACGGTGCCAGGGGGTTGAAGCGGGCGCCGTTGAGGTGGACCTGGCCGGCGTCCAGGCGGCGGGCGAAGCGGGCGGCGGTGTCGGTGTCGGCCGCCCAGACCCCGCCGGCCAGGCCGTACTCGGTGCCGTTGGCCAGCTCGGCGGCGTGGTCCTCGTCGTCGTACGCCAGGATCGCCAGCACCGGCCCGAACACCTCCTCCTGGGCCACCGTCATGTCCGGGGTGACGTCGGCGAGCACCGTCGGCCGCACGTAGAAGCCGGCCGTCAGGCCGTCCGGGGCCTCGGCGCCGCCGGCCGCCAGGCGGGCGCCCTCGGCGAGCGCACCGTCGATGTAGCCGCGCACCCGCTCGCGCTGGCGGGCGCTGACCACCGGCCCGATCCGGGTCGCCGGGTCCGCCGGATCGCCCGGGACGTAGCCGTCGGCCGCCTTCGCGGCGAGCGCCACCGCCTCCTCGTACTGGTCGCGGTGGACCAGCAGCCTGCTCCACGCACTGCAGGTCTGGCCGGAGTTGGCGCACACGTTGGCGACGTTGGCCTTCACCGCGCGGGCCAGGTCGGCGCCCGGCAGCACCACGTTGGCGGACTTGCCGCCCAGCTCCAGGGCCACCCTCTTGATGCCGCGCCCGGCCGTCTCGGCGACCGTCCGCCCGACCGCCGTCGAGCCGGTGAACGAGACCACGTCCACTCCCGGGTGGGCCGCCAGCGCCGCGCCCGCCACCGCGCCGGTCCCGGTCACCAGGTTGAACACCCCGGCGGGGAAGCCCGCCGCGTCCACCAGCCGGGCGAACAGCCGGGCCACCAGCGGGGTGTCCTCGGCGGGCTTGAGCACCACCGGGCAGCCGGCCCCCAGCGCGGGCACCACCTTGGCGGCGATCTGGTGCAGCGGATAGTTCCACGGCGTGATCGCCGCGACCACCCCGGCGGGCTCGGCGTGCACCACCGAATGGCCGATCCGCTCCTCGAACGGGTACCCGGCCAGCAGCTCCAGGTACGAGTCGGTGACCGTGAGCGGCAGGGTGGCCTGCACCGAGGTGGCGAAGCCGATCGGCGCGCCCAGCTCGGCCGAGACGGTGGCGGCGATCTCCTCCTGGTGCGCGGCCAGGCCGTCCCGCAGCCGGGTCAGCGGCACCAGCCGCTCGGCGACGGTGGTCGTGCCCCAGGCGCGCGCCGCCCGGCGGGCCGCCGCGACGGCGGCGTCGACGTCCGCCGCGCCGCCGGCCGGGACGGTGGCGAGCAGGCGCTCGGTCGCCGGGTCGAGCACCGGGATCGACCCCTGGTCCAGGGCGGGCCGCCAGGCGCCGTCGACGTACTGATCGGTGTACTCGGCGTACCCCTCGGCCCGGTCCGTCTCGCCCGCCATGTGCTGCCCTTTCGTGCCGATTCCACTGGATTCCACTGGCCCCCGCGACCCCCGCCGGCCCTTCGTACGGCCGGTCCCGGACCAGTCAACGGTGCGCGCACCGGGGGTGCAAGGACCGGGCCGCCCCCGGGCCCGGTCGGTGCCGGACCGGCCTCCCCCGGGGACGCCGACCGGGTGAAGGTCATCTCCTCTGATGATGACAAATCGGGTGGCCCGGTTGCAGTATGGACGAACCGTCGGCCGTTCGCTGCGGATCCGTCAAGTACGCCCACAAATGGCCGGGCGGCGGAATTCTTCTTCACGAGTCCGCCCAACTCCGCCCGGCGGCGAGTAGATTGCAGCGCACTCGGGCGTGCCGGACCACGGTTGGCGGCAGGTCGGGTCCTGTCCACGCGCCTGGGCGCCACTCCGCCCGGGCCGGTGTGCCGGCGAGGACCGTCGGCCGCCGACCGCCGGGGACCGGCCCTTCCGAGCCCGGAGATCCTGCCCATGGTCGTTCGTCCCGTCTTAGGAGCCGCCCCGTGAACGACGCCGCACGCAGTGCCGACCAGCAGCCGGCGGAGCCGGCGGTGCTCGACGACGTTCCCGGCTGGTTCTGGGACCAGGACCGTCACCTCTTCGACTGGTTCCTCGGCCGCCAGGAGAAGGCGGGCTTCACCGGGGACCTCCTGGAGATGGGCGCCTACCTGGGCCGCAGCGCGATCGTCATCGGCGCACACCTCCAGGCGGCCGAGACCTTCACGGTCTGCGACCTCTTCGACTCCGCGGCGCCGGACGACGAGAACGCCGCCGAGATGGACAACTCCTACCGCAGGACGCTGACCCGCACCGCCTTCGAGACCAACTACCTCTCCTTCCACGACCGGCTGCCGGAGATCATCCAGGCCACCACCTCGACGCTGGCCGGCGGCCGCATCCCGCCCGGGGCTTTCCGGTTCATCCACATCGACGCCTCGCACCTCTACGAGCACGTCGCCGGCGACCTCCAGGTGGCCCGGACCGCGCTCGCGCCGGAGGGCGTCGTGGTGCTGGACGACTACCGCTCGGAGCACACCCCGGGCGTCGCCGCCGCCACCTGGGAGGCGGTGTTCAACCACGGCCTGCGGCCCGTCGTGCTCACCGAGAGCAAGTTCTACGGCACCTGGGGCGACCCCGGGCCCGCCCAGCTCGACCTGCTGGCCCGCCGCGGCACCCTGCCCCACTGCGACATCACCACCGAGACGCTCGCCGGGCACCGGCTGGTCCGGATCAGCGGCAGCGACGAGGGCGCCGAGCCGTTCCGGCCCTCCCGCCACCACGCCCGGCTCTCCGTCGAGGCCGAGCGCCGGGAGAGCGCCCGGGCCGCCGAGGACGCCCTGCGCACCGCCGAGCGCGAGCGCGACGAGGCCGTCCGCGACCTGGCCGAGCGCCGGGCCCGGGCCGCCGAGCGCCGCCGTCCCGCCAATGTCGCCAAGCGCGCGGTGGGCGACCTGCTGCCGCCCGTGGTCACCTCCGCCATCCGCCGCGCCCGGCGCGGCTGACCCTCCCGCCCCCGCGGCCGGCGGGGGCCGCCCCCCCCCCCCCCCCCGGGGGGCGGGCCCGCGCGGGCGGCCCCGGCGCCCGGGGGCGGCCCGCCCGCCCGGCGGGGGGGCGGGGGCGCCCGCG
>NZ_JBHYUU010000009.1:0-95988 GCF_042749955.1 Kitasatospora sp. NPDC059462
CGGGAGCGCGCGGCGAGCAGCACGAGCGCGCGGGCCGCGAAGGCGAACAGGGCGAAGCCGGTGGCCGCCGCGGCGGCGAGCAGGGCGGCGCCCCAGCGCGGGGCGGGCAGCAGCAGGAGGGCGAGCAGCGCGCCGGCCGCCGCCCCGGGCAGCACGGTCGTCGCGCCCTCGCCGAGCAGCCGTCGCAGCACGCCCCGGCGGGAGCCGCCGCGGGCCTGGAGCAGCAGGAGTTCGGGGCCGCGCCGGTCGGCGGCCAGGGCGGCGGCCAGGCCGAGGACGACCACGACGACCCCGGCCAGCCCGGCCGGGCCGAGGGCCGCCAGCGGGGCGGCGGCGTCCCGGCGGGCGGTGGCCAGAGCGAACAGCTCGGGCAGGGAGGAGAAGGTGCGCAGCTCGGGGCGGCCGGTCTCGGCGGCGATCCGGGCGGCGGTGGGGCCGGTCAGGTAGCTCGCGAGCTCGCGCCCGGCGGCCGTCAGCCGGTCGGCGCGCAGCGAGCCGGGGTCGACGGGCAGCCGCCAGGAGAGCTGTGCGCCGTCCGCCCAGTCGAGCAGCCGGGGCAGGTCCTCGCCGCCGGTCAGGCCGGTGGCCTCCCACCAGCGCCGCCGTTCGAAGGTGTCGGGGATCCGGAGGCAGGGCCGGACGAGGCAGAGGATGTCGGTCCAGTACGGGTCGGCCTCGTCGTGCGGGCGGAAGGTGCCGACCACCTCGGTCCCCGGGGACGGCGCCGCGCGCGGGAGGGGTTCGTCCGTCAGGACGTCGCCGACCCGGATGCCGAGCTTCTCGGCGGTGGTCTGCGACACCACGATCTGCAGCGGCCGGTCGGCGGGGGCGGCGGCGGGCCACCGGCCGTCGACGAGGGCGGCGTGCTCGGGGAGCCGGGCGAGGTGGCGCAGGCCCAGGGTCGGGGGGAGGCCGTCGGGCCGGGACAGCTGCGGGCCGGTGAGGGTGCGGGCCCGGCTGCCGCGTACGCCGTACACCGGCCCGCTCGCCGAGATCCGGAACTCCCCGCCGGTGTGGGCCGTCAACGTCCGTGCGACGGCGTCCAGTTCGGCGGAGGTGTCGCCCCGGCGGAGCGTGCCGTCGGTGACCAGGCTGGTCGCGCCGACGCCCCGGTCGTGCAGGAAGTCGCGCAGCGCGGCGTCCTCGCCCCGGTCGACGGCGCGCGGCAGACCGGCCGAGAGCAGCACCACCGTGAACACCAGCACCGCGTTCAGCAGCGCCGTGAACGGCGCGGCGCGCAGCCGGGTGCGCACCCACCGCGCGGGCCGGCCGCCGGGGTGCCCGGCGGAGCGGACGGGCGGCGCGAGGTCCTGCATCCGGCTGCTCCCCCCGGTCGCCGGTGCCTGCTGACCGGATGGCGGACGATGCTCCCAGAGCGGGTGCGCGGAGCGGAAGGTCCGTTCGGGCAGACCGCGGGCCCGCCGGGCCGGCCGCGCGCCGGGCCCGGGCGCGTCGTTGTCGGTGCCGGAGGCTAGGTTCTGAGGTGTCGCCGGGCACCGCGCCCGCAGCGGCCCGAAGCTCACGTACGCCGTGCCCGGAAGGGGCCCACGCCATGTCAGCCACCGCCACCGACGCCCAGTCGACCTACCTGGAGCTGTCCGAGGACAGCGGCAGCGCGCACAAGTTCTACGAGGTCCTGGTCAACGGGGCGGACGTCACCATCACCTACGGGCGGATCGGCGAGAGCGGCCAGACCAAGACCACCTGCTACCCCTCGCCGGAGAAGGCCGCCTCGGCGGCCGCCAAGAAGATCGGCGAGAAGGTCCGCAAGGGCTACGCCCCGGCGGTGCGCGGGGTGCGCCAGCGGCGCGCGGTGACCCGCCGGGCGATCGTCAGCAGCCGCTCGACGGCCCGCCAGGCGCCGGTGCTGTGGCGGTTCCGCTCCGGGGCGGCGGCGTTCGGCATCTTCGTCGGCGAGGAGCACGCCTGGGTCGGCAACGAGCGCGGCGACGTCTACACCCTCACCCACGACGGCGAGGTGACCGGCCGCTACGGCCTGCCGGACGGCGTCAAGTGCATCGTCGCCGACGACTGGTGGATCTACGCCGGCTGCGACGACGGCAAGGTGTACGACCTGGGCGGCAAGGTGCCGCGGGTGGCGTACGAGATAGCCGAGGACGTCGACATCTACTGGCTGGACATCCACGACGGCGTGCTCGGCGTGGCCGACGCGCGCGGCGGGATCACCACCGTCGACCACGAGGACGAGTTCCAGTGGCGCCGCTCGGCCGAGGGCAGCCACGGCTGGATGGTGCGCTGCGACGACGACGGCGTCTACCACGGCCACTCCCGCGGCGTGGCCCGGTTCGCGGCGCGCGGCGGCGCGCCGGTCTGGCACACCGCCACCGACGGCGCGGTGCTGTTCGGCTGGCAGGAGCGGGACGAGGTGTTCGCCGGCACCTCGCGCGGCTCGGTGCACCGGCTGCGCAAGGCGGACGGCTCCGAGGTGGCCCGCTACCGCTGCGACGCCTCGGTGTTCTCCTGCGCGGCCTCGCCCGACGGCCGGTACGTGTTCGCGGGCGACAACCACTCCTCGGTGTACTGCTTCGCGGCCGACGGCACCCGGCTGTGGAAGCTGGGCACCGGCTGCGGCTCGGCGTACAGCATGCAGTACCGCGACGGCCGGCTCTACCTGGTGACCACGGACGGTTCGCTGGTCTGCCTGGACGCGAGCGAGGAGGCGGTGCGCGCGGCCGAGGACGGCCGGCTGCCGCAGGCCGCCGAGGTGGACGGCAGCGGCTGGACGGCGGCGGTGGCCGGCGCCGCGATCGAGTCGGTGGCCGTCGGTTCGGCGGGCGCGACGGGCGGCATCGAGGTGGAATGCGTGCAGGACGGCACCCGGCTGCGGGTGCGGGTGGTGTCGCCGGGCTTCGACCCGGCCCGCCGGGTGCAGTTCCCCAAGGACATCCGGGTGCCGGGCGCGCGGTACCTGGTGGCGGAGGTGCTGGAGTCCGGCAGCGGCTCGTTCTACCGCGCCCGCGGGGACATCAAGCGGCTGCTCTGAGTTCCCCCGACGGACTTCCCCCTCCCGCCGGATGTCCGTTGACAGCCCGGAGCGGGCCTCGGTGTAATGCGGGTGCGATTCGCACGTACGGCACACCGATCGTTTCGGGCTGTTCCCGGGGAAGCAGGGCGTCATGAGCGTGGACACCGAGGCCGTCGCGGATTCCGGGACGTCGGCGGAGACGGCCGTGCCGCAGTCCCGGATGGCCGCCCTCTACCAGCGCGACCGGACCTGCCAGGGGCTCGGCATCGCGCTCGACCGGGTGTCCACCGGGCACGCGGTGATGCGGATGACGGTCGGCCCGGCGATGGTGAACGGGCACGGCATCGCCCACGGCGGCTTCCTGTTCCTGCTGGCCGACGCGGCGTTCTCCTACGCCTGCAACAGCTACGGCCCGGTGACGGTCGCCCAGGGCGCGCAGGTGACGTTCCTGGCGCCGGCGGCGGTGGGCGACGAGCTGACCGCCGAGGCGGTGGAGCGCACCCGCTCCGGGCGCACCGGCGTCTACGACGTGACGGTGCGGAACACGACGGGGAAGGTGATCGCGGAGTTCCGCGGCCAGAGCGTGATGCTGGCCGGAGCGCCGCACACCGACTGAGCCGGGGGCGCCCGCCCGGGCGGGCGCCCCCGGACCCGGTCAGGCCGGCGGGCGTTCGTCGATGACCTGCTGGAGCTTGCCGGTGCGCGGGTTGGTGACCAGCTCCGAGCGCGGCACCCACTCGATCACCAGGTCGTGGATCACCCCGGCCGCCACGTCGTCCGGGTAGAGCGGGCGCGCGTCGTACACCGCCTCGATCAGCCGCTCGGTGAGGCCGGCCGGCGGCTGCTCGGTGCAGCCGAGGCGCAGGGTGAGCCCGTCCTTGCCGTCCCAGCGCCGCTGCACCATCTGCAGGCCGGAGATGATCCGCTCCGGATCGTGGGCGAGCAGCACGGCGCGGATCTCCTCGGTCGGCATCGCCACCGTGCCGACCCGGGCGCCCTCGGCGGACCGGCCGACCAGGCGGAACCGCCCGCGCTCCACGTCGACCCATTCGGCGCGGTCGCCGGTCGGGTAGCGCAGGATCGGCATCAGGGTGCGGAACAGGTTGGTGACCACGACCCGCCCGGGCACCCCCGGTTCGGTGATCGGCTCGCCGGTGGTGTCGTCGACCAGCTCCACCACGGTCCGGTGGGGGAACGCCTCGTGCACCCGGACGTCGTCGCCGGGCACCGGCGCGCCGACCAGGCCGGCGTCCACCGAGGCGTAGCCGATCGAGGCGACGGCGGCGTTGGGGAAGGCCCGGGAGAGGATCGGGCGCAGGTCGGCGAAGAGCAGGTCCCCGCCGAACAGCAGCAGTTCGATCCGCTCGGCGGTCCTGCCCTCCTTGACCAGGTGCTCGGCGACGGAGCTGAGCTTCATCGGCTCGCCGGCCAGCACGTCCACGCCGAAGTCGTCGATCAGGTCGGCGATGTACGCCTCGGGCGCGGCGCCGACCGGCAGCCGGACGTTGTCGACCGGCGCGTGGTGCAGGGCGTTCTCGATGTAGAGGAAGCCGCCGTACAGCTGGCCGGCCCAGAACAGGTTGGCGACCCGGTGCCCGGGCCTGAGGCCGGCCTGGACCAGGCCCGCGCCGAAGGCGGTCACCGAGTCGGCGTGCTCGGTGCGGGTCCAGGGCGAGAACTTGGGCACGCCGGTGGTGCCGCCGGTCTTGTAGACGCCGGCGTCCGTCAGCGGGCCGGTGAGCAGGCGGTTGTCCGGCCAGGAGTTGGCGGCCCAGAAGGCGCTCTGCTCGATCAGCGGCAGCTGGCCGAGGTGGTCGACGCGCGGCGGGAGGTCCCGGTAGAGCTCGGCGTAGAAGGGGGAGTTGCGGCGGGCGAAGTCGACCAGCTCGGGAAGTGGCTTGGCGGGCACGGGTGGCTCCTGACGATCGATCAGTCCGGTCGGCCGGAGCGGCCGATCCAGGTGCGGGCGAGGGTCTGGACGGCCGAGCCGTCCGGGTCGGCGAGCTTCTGCTCCAGGTAGCGGGCGGCCCAGGCGTTGGTGGGGACGCGGAAGGCGGGCCGCTCGGCGCGCAGCGTGCGCACCACCACCTCGGCCACCTCGCGGGCCGGCTGGCCGGCGGCCTCCCAGCCCTGCCCGCCGACCCAGGCCAGGTAGTCGGCGAAGGTCGGCGCGTACGGGCCGGAGGCGGCCTCGATGGTGCGGCGGTCGATGTCGGGGAAGACCCCGAAGGCGGTGTCGGGCACGAAGCCGGGCACTACGACGGAGACCCGTACGCCGTGCGCGGCGGCCACCGGGGCCAGGCCCTCCATGAAGCCCTCGACCGCGAACTTGGCGGCGCAGTAGGCCTCGTTGAACGGCTGGCCGACCACGCCGTGCACGCTGCCGACGGTCAGCAGCCGGCCGCCGGCGGCGCGCAGCAGCGGCAGCGCGGCCCGGCTGACGGCGATCACGCCGAAGAAGTTCACCTCCAGGTTCGCCCGCAGCGCGGCGTCGGTGGACATCTCCAGGGTGGGATCGGAGTTGGAGACGCCGGCGTTGTTGACCACCGCGTCCAGCCGCCCGTACGCCTCGGCCACGCCGTCGACGCAGGCGGTGACGGACGCGGCGTCGGTGACGTCCAGCCGCCGGACGTCCAGGGTGACGCCGGCCTGCTCGGCGGCCTTGCGCAGGGCGTCGGCGCGGGCCGGGTCGCGCAGGGTGGCGACGGTGGTGAACCCGGCGCGGGCGGCGGCCACGGCGGTGGCCAGGCCGATGCCGGAGGAGCAGCCGGTGACCAGCAGGACGTCGTCCGCCGTCATGACGCGCTCTCCGACAGCTCCGGCGCGGCGTCGGCGGGCTCCGGCCGCTGTTCGCGGGCGGCGGCGTCCAGCCGGGCCTGGATGCCGAGCGCCGGCAGGAAGGAGCAGGCGGCCAGCAGGGTGCCGCCGGCCATCACCCAGCGCGCCGCGTCCCGGATGCCCAGCGGCTCGGTGAGCGCCGACACGGCCAGGCCGCCGACCAGCGCGGCGAGCGGGATCACGCCCCAGGTGACGGTGCGGAACGCCGCGTGCATCACGCCCTGGTGCTCGGCGGACATCCGCGACTGGCGGGTGGGCGCGCTGCACACGTTGATGCAGGACATGAAGAAGCCGTAGCAGCCCATGGTCACCGCGATCACCGGCCCGGCGGGCAGCGCGGGCGCGGCCAGCACGCCCAGTCCGACCAGGCAGTGCAGCAGCAGCGACCAGGCCAGCGTCCGGCCCAGGCCGAGCCGCCCGCTGATCCGCGGGGCGACCACGGCGCCGATCAGCGCGCCGACCGCGCCGACCGACATGGCCGCGCCCAGCACGCCGACCGACACGCCGAGCCCCCGGTAGGCGAGCACCGGCAGCACCGTGACGAAGACCGGCCCGCCGGAGTTGAGCGTGACGGCCGCCAGCACCACCCGGCGCAGCACCGGGTCGGCCCAGTTCATCCGGAAGCCCGCGGTCAGCCGCTCCCACACGGTGCCCTCGACGACCGTGCGCTCGCCCCACCGCGGCATGGAGCGGAAGCAGGCGGCGGACACCAGGTAGCTGGCCGCGTCCACCAGCAGCGCGCCCACCCCGAGCGCGCTGTACAGCCCGGCGGCGATCGACGGCCCGGCCACCTCGGAGACCGAGTTGCTGCCCTCCAGCCGGGAGTAGGCGCGCACCATCCGGTCCTCCGGCACCACGGCGGGCACGGCGATCAGGTAGCCGACGTTGAAGAAGATGGTCGCGCCGCTGATCACCGCGACGCAGCCGAACAGCAGCGCGGTGGAGAGGAAGTCCAGCCAGTACGCGAGCGGGATCACCAGCACGGCGGCCAGCCGCAGCAGGTCGCAGACGAGCATCGTGCGGCGCTTGTCCCAGCGGTCGACCAGCACGCCCGCGACCGGGCCGAGCAGCGGGATGCCGAGGTACTGGGCCATCGCCACCACGCCGACCTGGAGGGCGGAGGCATGCAGCACGAAGATCATCAGGGTGGGGACGACGAACACGGTGATCCGGTCGCCGACCACGCTGACCGTCTGGCCGGCCCAGAACAGGTTGAAGCCGCGCCCCAGGTCCTCGGGGCGCCGCAGCCTCACGAGGCCTCCCCGGCGGCCGCGCCGGCCTCGCGGACCACGAAGGAGGCGGTCTTGCCGGTGCGCCCGTTGCTGACCAGCGCGTCCGTGACCCGCACCGTGACGTGCTCCGGGTCGTGCTGGAAGGCGGTGCTCAGGGTGAAGGTGGCGGACAGCAGTTCGGCGCGCAGCGCCGCCGCGTCCACCGCGGCGCCCGGTCCGGCCAGCAGCAGGACGTCCACGCCGGTGGCCCGTCCGCCGTCCTCGGTGATCACCACCTGGGCCCGGGAGACGCCGGGCTGCCGCTCCGCCCGGGCGACCAGCTCGTCCACGTGCAGGCCCAGGCCGCGCACCTGGACGACGTTGTCGCGCCGCCCCAGCACCCGGAACGAGCGGCCCGCCCGGCCGCACGGGCAGGTGGTCAACTCGCCCGCGTCGCCGGTGCGGTAGCGCAGCACCGGGTTGAGCACCTCCGGGTCGAGGGTGGTGAAGTCCAGCAGCCCGTCCGGGCCGGCGTGCACCAGCTGCGCGGGCAGCGGGTGGAAGGTGTCGGCGGGGCAGTCGGGCGTGTTGGTGCCGACCACCCAGGTCTCGGTGGAGCCGAACATGCCCCAGCGGCGGGCCTGCGGCGCGACCGCCGCGAGGTCCTCCTCCAGCTGCGGCTGCCAGGCCTCGCCGAGCCAGAGCACCTTGCGCAGCGTCGGCAGCTTGATCCCGGCGGCGCGGGCGTGCGCGAACCACAGCCTCAGCACGCTCGGGGTGCCGCCGATCGCGGTGACGCCGCGGCCGGCGAGGAAGGCCAGCCAGTCCGGGTACTCCTCCCGGGTGATCGAGCCCAGCGCGATCACCCGGCAGCCCGCCCGGTCGGCGAGCGCGGCGGCCAGGAAGTGCGCGCCCCACATCCGGCCGGCGCCCCAGGCGTTGGCGAACACGTCGTCACGGTCCAGCGCCTGCCAGTGGGCGTGCACACCGGCCATGTAGAACCCGGTGGGCGCGTAGCCGACCTTGGGGGCGCCGGTGGAGCCGCCGCTCTGGAACAGCCAGGTGGCGGCGGTGTCCGAGCGCGGCTCCAGATGGGCGAGGGCGGTGTTGAGGTCGTCCTTGAGCAGCGGCGGCAGGGCGGCCAGGTCGTCGAGGGTGCGCACGGCGCCCGGGTGGGCGGCGTAGCGCGGGGCGAGCGCGGGCACCGTCCGCAGCAGCTCCAGCGTCCTGGCGGGGACGTGCAGGCGCGGCCCGGCCGCGTCGGGCGGCAGGGAGAAGGCGTCGGTCATCGGAGGTCCGATCGGGGGGTGGCGGTCAGGGGGCGGTTCGCGAGCCACGTGGCGTGGGCGTTCCGGTAGGCGGCGAACCGGGCCCGGGTGATGTCCCGTTGCAGCGTGCGCCCCGGGTCGTCGAAGTCCGGGGCGATCACGCCGTCCGGCTCCAGCTCGGAGAACCAGTACCGCTCGCCGTCGTACAGGAAGTCCACGCAGAAGAACGGGATCGCCAGCTTCTCGGCGAAGTACGCGGTGGCCTCGGCCAGTTCGGGCGGCACCGGCGGGAACTCCATCGAGCCGCCGCGGCTGGCGTTGGCCACCGGCGAGCCGGGCTCGGGCACCCGCCGCAGCGCCGCGTACGGCTTGCCGTCGATCACGTAGACGCGGTAGTCCACCGTGCCGTCGCCGAGGTAGGGCTGGGCGACGAGCGTGGTGTCGCCGCCCTGGGCGAGGCTGGCCAGGCCCCGGACGTCCTCCGGTCCGCGCGCCAGGTTGATCCCGCCGCCGCCGCACCAGCCGGCCGGCTTGACGATCGCCGGGTAGGTCAGGGCGCCGAGCGCCACCTCGTAGTGGTGCTTGGCGACGTCGCGGCCGGTGCCGATCCGGATCGAGGGGATCGGCGGCACCGGCGAGTCGGCCAGGTGGAGCACGGTGGCCAGCTTGTCGTTGCCGATCAGCGAGACGTGCGGCGGGAACGGCAGGTAGAAGCCGGCCTGCTCCAGCACCGCGTACAGCGCGTACTGGTTGAACACGTCCATCGACTGGTACGGCAGCGAGTAGAGCGCGGTGATGAACAGGGTGTCCTGCGGGGTGACCGGCTCCTCGTCGACGTAGACCCGCGGGTGCGCGGGGTCGGTGGCGTCCACGGTGACCGCGTCCGGCGCGTGCCGGCACCAGGTGAGGCCCAGCTCCTCGGCGACCTCGGCGTAGAGGTCCCAGAAGTAGTGGCGCCAGGTCGCGGTGGTCCGGGTGGACTCGCGGTCGGGGAAGATCCAGCACATCCGGCGCAGCGGGCCGGGGTCGTCTGGCGTGGCGGGGTTCACCGTGCTGCTCCTTCCTGGGGTGCGGGGTGCCCGGCCCGCTCCGCCCACCAGCGGCGGCCGGCTTCGGGGAGGGTGTCCACCGGGTCGTAGTAGGGGTGGAGGCGGTCCAGCGCGTCGCGTCCGGCCGGTCCGGCGCCGGACTCGCGGGCCTCCGGGCCGGTGCGGTAGTTCTTCGACCAGTACGAGATGCCGCGCTCGCGGTCGTAGGCCACCACTTGGTGCACCCAGCGCTTGCCGAGCCGCGGCACGTCGCAGACCAGGCGCGGGGTGGCGTAGCCGGGCAGGTAGCCCATGATCGCCTCCTGGAGGCGCTGCGCCTGGTGGAGGCTGGTGCGCCAGTGCTCGGCGTTGGGGATCATGTCGCAGAGGTAGAAGTAGTACGGCAGGATGTTGGCCTCGCCCTGGAGGGCGAAACAGAGGTCCAGCAGGTCCTCGGGGGTGTCGTTGACCCGCCGAAGCAGCACGCCCTGGTTGCGCACGTCCCGCACGCCCGCGTCGAGCAGCGCCCGGGCCGCCTCGGCGACCAGCGGGGTCACCGAGCGGACGTGGTTGGCGTGGGTGTGCACGGCGAGGTTGACGGCCCGGCTCGCGGCGAGCGCGGCCACCCGGTGCACCCCCTCCAGCACCCGGGGCTGCAGCCAGTGCTGCGGCAGGCCCACCACGGCCTTGCTGGCGAGCCGGATGTCGCGCACCGACTCCAGTTCCAGCAGCCGGCGCAGGAAGGTCTCCAGCTGCGGCCAGGGCACATTGGCGAGGTCGCCGCCGGAGACCACCACGTCGCGCACGGCCGGGGTGCGCTTGAGGTAGTCGAGCATCTGCTCCTGGCGGTGTTCCGGGCGCAGGGCGAGCCGGGTCTTGGCGACCTGCGGGGTGGAGGTGCCGACCAGGTCCATCCGGGTGCAGTGGCCGCAGTACTGCGGGCAGGTGGCGGTCAGTTCGGCCAGCACCTTGGTGGGGTAGCGGTGGGTGAGGCCCTCGGTCACCCACATCTCGGCCTCGTGCAGCGAGTCGCGCTCGGCCTTGGGGTGGCTGGGCCAGTGCGGGAGCCGGTCGGCGTGCATCGGCAGCAGGTAGCGGCGCAGCGGGTCGGTCAGGAAAGCGGCGGTGTACGCCGCGGGGGTGACCGGGGCGTGCGAGGCCACGGTGTTGAGCAGCTGCGGCGGCACCAGTAGGGGCATCGTCGCGAACTCGGCCTGGTCGGCGTCGAGTTGGGCATAGACCTCGGCGGAGAGCAGGTCGCCCGCGACGGAGCGCAGTTGACGGGTGTTCTTGACGCAGTGGGCGCGCTGCCACTGGGCGTCGCGCCATTGGGCCTCGGTCACGTCGCGCCAGCCGGGCAGCCGGCGCCAGTCCGGTTCCACCAGGGGGGTGCGGACGTACTGGTAGGGCTGCGACGGCGCGGGGTGGGCGGCGGTCGCGCGGTGGTCGGCCATCCGGGGGCTACTGGCCGGTGAAGAGGGTGGCGAAGCGGGTGCGCAGTTCGCGCTTGAGCACCTTGCCGGTGGGCCCGAGCGGGAACTCCTCCGCCGTGCGGGCGATCCGGACGGCGGCGAGCGCGGCCAGGCCCGCCCCGGCGAGCGCCTTGTTGGCGGCCTCCTGCACGTCCGCCTCCGTGGCGTGCGCCGCCTCCTGCTGCAACTGGACGACGGCGATGGGGCGTTGGCCCTCCCCGGCGACTCCCGGGACGCCGACCACCGAGCAGTCCCGGACCAGGTCGGCGCAGTCGGCCAGCAGCACCTCCTCGATCGGCAGGCTGTAGACGGGGCCGGCCGCGGTGTCGATGACGTCCACGGTCCGGTCCAGGTGGTAGAACCGGCCCTCGGCGTCCCGCTGGGCGACGTCCCCCGTCAGCCAGTACCCGGCCAGTTCGAAGCTGCTGGTCAGCCGCTCGTTGTTCCAGTAGCCCGGGGTGCGCGACGGCGAGTCGATCGCCAGCAGCCCGACCGTGCCGTCCGGCACCTCGTGGCCGTCCTGGTCCAGCACCGCGGCCCGGCGCACCACCTCCAGCGGCTTGCCGACGCAGCGGTCGTCGCGCTCCGACTCCGGCGTGGTGACCTGCCCGAACAGCGCCATGCCCATCTCGGAGGAGCCCAGGCCGTCGACGAACTGCGAACCGGGCAGGGCGGGTTGCTCGGCGCGCTCCTGCGGCAGCAGCCAGGGCCGGATCAGCCCGGCCGGGCGCTCGCCGAGGCGCACCAGGCGGCGGATGTGGCCGTAGTGCGCGCTGTCGCCGGTGTTGAACCAGGAGTGCACCCTGGCGGCGGCCCTCACCGGCGCCTCGCCGGTGGCGAGTTCGACGAAGGTGCGGGGGAAGGAGGCGACCATGGTCGGCTGGAAGGCCTCCATGACCGGCTCGACCACCGGCCGGCGCCAGTCGGCCATCACCACGGTCGGCAGGCCGAGCAGGGTGGCGGTGAGGAAGTAGCTCAGGCCGCCCGCGTGGGTGTGCGGCATCAGGGACATCAGCCGGTCGTACGGCTCGGCCGGGAAGCGCACCATGCGCGGCTGCTTGCCGTCCCAGAACTGGCGGTGCCCCAGCATGGTGGACTTCGGCGTGCCGGTGGTCCCGGAGGAGTGGATCAGCGCGACCACGTCGTCCGGCGCGTGCCGGTACGGGTAGCCGGCGGGCAGGGCGCCGGAGGCCTCCGCGTCGAAGGCCTGGACCTCGGCGGCGAGCGCGAGGAAGCGGGGCCGGCGCTGCGGGTCCTGGCGGTAGGCGGCGGCGAGCCGGGTGGTGTCGTCGGCGACCACGCCGACCACGCCGACGTGATGGAGGTAGCGGACCATCACGTCGTGCCGCATGGCGTCGTTGACCAGCGCCGGGACGGCGCCCAGCGCGGTGAGCGCGAGGAAGTGCAGCAGCGGCTCCAGGCCCTCGGCGATCACCACCGCCACCGGCTCGCCGGGGCGCACCCCGTTGGCGTGGTACCAGGCGGCGTAGCGGTCGCGCAGCGCGGCCAGGTCGAGCAGGCTGTGGCCGCGCAGCACGACGGCGCCGCGGTGGTCGGTGTGGTGGCTGTAGGCGAACGGGACCGCGCGGTTGGGGTTCACGGCGATCGCGTGGTCGAGGAAGTTGCCGGCCCCCAGGCCGGGCTCGGCCATCAGCCGCTCGCGGGCGGCGAGCGGCGCGACCGGGGTCGGCGCGGTGCTGCTCAGGGGGGAACTCGGGTCGCTCATGGCGTCTCCTGAGGGGGGTGGCCCGCGGTTCTTGTGGAACGGGAGCACGGGCTGAAGGGGGGAACGGTGCCGGGTGGTGCTGCCGCCGGGGCGGCGGATCAGGCCGCGCCGTCGAGGATCTCCGCGACGACCCGGTGGCCGGAGCGGATCGCGCCCTCCAGCAGGCCGAAGAACTCCGTGCTGGTCTCGGTGCCGGCCCAGTGCAGCCGGCCGTGCGGCGCGGTCAGCGCCGGACCGAGCCGCAGCCAGTCGCCGGGCCCGAAGAGCGCCGCGTAACAGCCCTTGCTGTAGGGGTCGCCGACCCAGTCGGTGACGTGGAAGCCGACCGGTTCGGGGAGCATCGGGAAGAGCCGGGCGGCCTGCGCGACCGCGGCCGCGCGCTGCTCACGCGGCCCCAGTGCGCCGTAGCGGTGCGCCTCGGCGCCGGTGACGAAACCGGTGAGCACCCCGACCGCCGAGCCGGCCGGGGAGTCGTCCACCGTGGAGAGCAGCGGGCCCTCCGCGTTGACCGACCAGCCGGACAGGCCGTGCTCGCGCCAGACCGGCGACGGGTAGACGAGGTTGACCTTGACCGCGCAGCCGCGTCCGGTGCGCGCGCCCGCCCGGCGGGCCGGGGGCTCGGGCCCCAGGTCGAGGGCGTCGGCGAGCAGCGGCGGCAGCGCCACCACCGCGACGTCGGCCCGGTACGCCGTGCCCCCTCCGGTGCGCACGGTGACCCCGTCGGCGTCCTGCTCGACGGACCGCACCGCCTCGCCGAGCCGCAGGGTGCCGTGGTGGCGTCCGGTCAGCCGGGCCGCCAGCCGCTCGCAGAGCAGGTGGGCGCCGCCCGCGATCCGGTCCTGCTGGGCGCCGCCCTCGAAGGCGTTGAGGTAGCGCAGGCCGCCGCCCGACCGCAGGTAGAAGGCCATGTGCAGGACCGAGACGTCGGCCGGGTCGGCGGCCATCATCTCGCCCAGGAAGAGCGGGAAGAACAGCCGGGCGTGCGGGTGGGTGAGGTACTGCTCCGCCCACTCGGCGGCGGTGACGGTGTCCAGCCGCGCGGCGTCCGGGGTGAGCCAGGGCGCCTCCGGCCGGATGGCGGCGGTCAGTTCGGCGAGGTGGTCGAAGAGGTCGCCGAGCGCCACCGCGTTGAGCGGCGGGAACCGGCCGTCCCGGGTGGCGTGTTCGCACGGCTCGCCGGTGCCGCCGTCCGCGCCCTCCGCGCCGTCCTCCTCGATCCCGAGGGCGAAGCGGCTCGCGCCGAGCATGGTGGTGGGAGTGGTGCGGAGGTCCAGCTCCTTGATGAGGTCCAGGAGCGCGGTGTGCCGGGCGCCGAGGTAGGCGGCTCCCGCGTCGACCCAGGCGCCGGGGGCGACCTCGATCCCGTGGGTCCGTCCGCCGACCCGTTCGCGCGCCTCCAGCACGGTGACGTCCACCCCGCGGGCGGCCAGCCCCTCGGCGGCGGTCAGCCCCGCCGCTCCGGCGCCGACGACGACGGCGGAGCGCACTCTGCGGCCTCTCATCCGGCGTTCGCGATCAGCTCGACGAGGCCCGCCGGGGTGGGCGCGAGCACGAAGTCCTCGAAGGACAGCTCGACGCCGTACGTCCGGGCGAGGGCGCTCAGCACGCGGGTGGCGACGAGGGAGTCGCCGCCCAGGAGGAAGAAGTCCGAGTCCGCGGCGACGTCGTCCGTCTCCAGGACGCGACGGAAGATCGCCGTCACGCCCTCGGTGTCGGCGGGGGTGGTGTCTGTGCTGCTCAACGTGGCTCCTAGGACCGTCGGGGGTGCGGCGTCGCAGGGGCGGCGCCGGGTGAGGGGGCCGTTCGTCCGCGCGGGCCCGGGCGCGCGGGCGCCACGGGGGAGCGGGCTACGGGTGGATCGGGGCTACGGGTGGGCCGGGGCCGGTGCGGCCTGGGCGGGCGCGGGGGCGCTGGCCGGTGCGCCGTGGCGGCGGTGCGTGGCGGCCCGGTCGACCTTGCCGCTGGCGGTGAGCACCAGCCCGGGCACGACGGTGATCCGGCCGGGCACGAGGTGGCCGGGCACCCGGTCGCGCAGGTACGCGCGGACCTCGGCGGCCAGCGTTCCCGTCGCGACCCCGGCGCGCGGGACCACGTACGCGACCAGGACGGAGCGGCCGGCCTCGGTCACCCCCGTCACCGCCACGGCCTGCACCCCGGGGTGGGCGCCGAGGTGCGCCTCCACCTCGGCCGGGTCGACCCGGATCCCGCGGATCTTGAACTCGCCGTCCATCCGGCCCTGGTGGGTCAGCACGCCGTCCGGTGCGCGGCTCACCCGGTCACCGGTGCGGAACCAGCGCACACCCAGGCCGTCCGCGCCGAAGCGGGCCGCGGTGGCCTCCGGCAGGCCGAGGTAGCCGAGCGCCACGGCCGGCCCGCCGATCAGCAACTCGCCCCGGTCGTCGATCCGTTCGCGGACATGCGGCAGTGCCCGGCCGATCGGCACCCGGTCGCCGGCCGCCCAGGGCGTCGCCCGGTCGGCGGCCAGCGGCCCGTGCAGGTCCACGGCATGGGTGATCAGGGTGGTCTCGGTGGACCCGTAGGTGTTGAGCAGCCGGATCCGGCCGGTGTCGAGGGCGGCCCAGTCGGCGAGCCGCGCCGGGTTGGCGGCCTCGCCGCCGATCACCGTCAGCCGGACGCAGCCGGGCAGTGCGGTGCCCTCCTCGGCGAGGTGGAGGACCAGTTCGTGCCAGAAGGCGGTGGGCAGGTCGAGCACGGTGATCCGCTCGCGCTCGACCATCCGCAGGAAGCGCGGGAACGACCCGCAGTGGGCCTCGCGGTCCAGGACGAGCGCGGCGCCGCCGGTCAGCGCCGGGAGGATCTCCTCGAAGCAGGTGTCCCAGTTCAGCGAGGCGAACTGGAGCACGCGGTCCTCGGCGGTGAGGCCGAACAGGGTGCGCAGCGAGTCCACGGCGGCGGAGATCGCCCCGCGCGGGGTGACGACGGGTTTCGGCTGCCCGGTCGAACCCGACGTGAAGAGCAGATAGGCGGGACGCTGCGCGTCGTCCTCGGGTGCCGCGGCTAATCGCGGTGACCCGGCGCCCTGCGGGCCGGGCCGGTGGTCCAGGCCGAGGGTCGTCCGGCAGCCGGCCGCCGCGAGCATGTCCCGCTGCCGTTGCGGTGGGAACGCCGGGTCGACCGGGCAGTACGCGCCGCCGGCCGCCAGGACGCCGAGCAGCCCGACGACGGTGTCCGGCGTGTGCACCGCCGACACCGCCACCACGCCCGGACCGGTGCCGAGACGGTCGGCCAAATCCATGGCCGATCGGTGCAGTTGGCGATAACTGATGTGCTGTCCGTGGTGGACGATCGCCGGTCGTCCGGGATATCGGCGCACGGTTTCCGTGAACGCGTCAATCAGATCGGAAGTGGCCCCGTTGATGTTGCGGTTATTTGTCATGCCCGCCCCAAAGAATGCCGTGCGAGCACGTGTTCGGTGCTCGGCGGACCGGGACTCTACCCGCCGGGGCTGCGCGGCCACAATGGTTGTTGAGGATGTCGCTTCAAGGACGTGTGGTTGACATGTGAACGGGACTGGCTCTATCTGGGCGGGCTCCTGGGGTCCGAGTGACTGCGGACGGTGGCGCTGCGGTCACGCGCCGCACCGGCCCGGCGGTGCCGATTTCCGCGCAGATCGCACACCATCCAACTGCTGGGCTGTTTCCCGCCGTTCGGGAATCCGCCGGCCCGCCCGCCGCCGTTCCGCGGCCCGGGGCCGCGGCCGTCCGGGCGTTCCCGCTGCTCGCGGGCCCGGCGGGCAAGGGCTTTCATTCGCCCGGGAATTGACGCCCGGCCCGCCGCCGGAGCCACGATCGGACGCCGACGGATCGTCCGTCCGTCAACGGAATACGGCCTCCCCCGGCCCGGCCCCGCGCTCCCCGTCGGAGCCGGGCGGGGCCGGCCCCGACGGGGGGTCCTCGTGTCAGCAGGACAGGTTGCCGCCGCCGACGTCGGTGCCCAGGGCGGCGGTGAACTTCCGGTACAGGCTGATCCGGTCGTCGCGCTGGGCGGGGTTCCTGCCGTCGCACTCCAGGGCGCCGTTGATGGTGCGGATGGTCTCGCCGAAGCCCTTGTTGTTGACGATGGCGTCGTGGGAGGTCATCCGGCCGGCGCCGGTCTGGGTGTTCCAGAACCACAGCGCGGTCTTCCAGGACACCGCCGGGTCGTTCTGCACCAGGTTGGGGTTGTGCAGCAGGTCGAGGTGCAGGGCGTCGCCCGCGGCCTTGTAGTTGAAGTTCCAGCTCAGCTGCAGCGGGCCGCGCCCGTAGTACGCGGCCTGTCCGGCCGGGCATCCGTACGGCTGCGAACTGTCGCAGTAGTGCGGGTAGTTCGCGGTGTTCTGCTCGACGACGTACTTCAGCCCGGCGGTCTCGTGGCTGACGTTGGCGAGGAGGGCCGCCGCCTCGCGCTTGCGGGTGGCGGTGTCGCCGCTGGTCGCGAACTTCGGGTAGGCGCCCAGCGCGTCGACCAGGCCGCGGTAGGTGTAGAAGGCGTTCCTGGCCGGGAACAGCTGGTTGAACTGGGACTCGCTGACCACGAAGGAGCCGGCGGCGGACGCCGGCGCCGTCTGTCCGGCCAGGGAGAGGGTGCTCAGCACGGCGACCGAGGCCGTCGTCGACAGGGCACGCAGAAGCTTCATCGTTCCTCGCAGGGGAATCCGGGAACCGGTTCGGTGATGCGGTGCTTCGGGAGCGAAGCGCCGGAATCATCGTGGTGCCCGATTCCCGGAATCCGTGCGGCGCGCGGCGTCAAACCACCCCTTCGGGGCGAATGCGTCACGCGGACCTGACGATGCCTCAAACAGACGGCAGAGATTGCCGGTTCAGTGCTTGAGCAGCAGCGCGGCAGCCGCCAGCAGGTCCTGGTTGTGGCCGAGGACGTCGCGCCGGGTCAGCCGGTGCAGCGGGTCCGCGGCCACACCGAAGTCCTCCAGCGGGACACCGGTGTTGCCGCCGGCCCGGGTGGCCCGGCGCAGGGCGACCCGGAACCCGGCTCCGCGCGGCAGCGGCACCAGCAGCTCGGGCAGCCATACGCCGAGCAGCTCGTACGTCCACACGTTGGCGCCGCCCGCGCCGGTGGTCGCGGCGGTGCCGAGGACCGGTCCCAGCCCGTTGTCCGCGAAGCCGGCGGCGAAGATGTCCGCCGCCGAGTAGGTGAGGGCGTCGACGATCAGCACCGTGGGCCCCGGGTAGCGCGGCAGTCCCTCGGCGACCGCGTCCGGGTCGGTGAGCGGGAACCCCTGCGAGTACGGCTCGCCGCTCTCCACCGCGTCGCGGATCGACGGCGCCCACGGACGGAAGGCCGGGTTGGCGCGGGCCAGCGCCAGCGCGGTGCGGGTGGTCGGCAGGGAGAACCGGACCGGCGCGACCGGGCCCGTGCCCAGCACCCGCAGGGCGGCCTCGGCGGCCAGGATGTTGCCGCCCGGATTGCCGCGGACGTCGACGACCAGGCCGTCGGCCGGCGCGCCCGCCGCGAGCGCCGCCACCCGCTCGGCGAACCGCCGCGCGCTCGCCACGTTGAACGAGTAGATCCGCAGGTAGCCGTACGGGCGGCGGCCGCGCGTCCTGCGGTACGCGAGGACGTCCCGGGGCGCCCGGGCGGCCGAGCGGCGGGCCGGGGCCGGGGCGAACAGCGCGCGTTTGGCCTGGCGGGCGGCCTCGTTGCCGGCATCGATGCCGAGGTGGGTGACGAGCGTGGGCACCGGGTCCTGGTCCCGCCCGTTGTGCCGGTCGGCGGAGCGCACCCGCCACGGCACCCGGGTCTCGCGCTGCCGCCCGTCGGGGGTGCGGTAGGTGAGCAGGACCCAGCGCTCGTCCGGCGGGGGAGCGGTCCGCAGCGGGCGCAGTGTCAGCGACTCCAGCCCGCGCGCCAGCCGGGCGTCGGGGCTGCAGCCCACCTGGGCGGCCGCGCTGCGTTCGACGGCCCGCTCCACCGGGACCCCGTTCCACAGCTCCAGCTCGACGCCCGCGTCGAAGTCCGCGTGCCGCAGCGAGTCGTCGATCCGGGAGACCGGGTAGTGCGGCGTGCCGTCCTCGTCGTGGTAGCACTCCACCAGGAAGCCGAGCACGGCGACCTGTCCCCGGTACGGGGAGGGCAGCTGGTAGACGGTGTGCAGATCGCGCAGGTCCCGGAAGACGGCGGCCAGTTCGGCGTGGAACTGCAGCTCGCTGAGGGCGGGCACCCGGCGCTCCAGCAGCCGCAGCCGCTGCACCGGGTCGGTGGCGTAGCGGGCCCGTTTGAGCGGGAGGTGGACGTACAGCTCCTCGACCAGGACGCGGGCGGCGGTCAGCAGGCGGTAGCGGTCGGCGAGCGGCAGCGGGTCGGCGGCGGCCCCGGCGAGGAAGGCGTCGAGCCCGGTGGAGTCCGGCAGCGCGCGGGGCGGGGCGGTGAGCCGCGGGCTCACGGGTAGCGGGCCTTCAGGCGCTGCAGCTCCGGGATCCCGCTGCGGTCGACGGCCGCGAAGAAGGCGGCGTCGTGGGTCAGCGCGTCCGGCTCCGGGACGACCAGGCCGGCCGGGACGTCGTCGGTGCCGGCCAGGGCGGCCGCCTCGCCCTCGGGCATGTCGCCGAAGAGCGCGAGCGGCGCGTCGGGGTCGTCGAGCGGGCCGCCCCACGCCGCCAGCGCGTCCTGGGCGTCGCGCCAGGCGGCCTGCGGGTCCCGGCGGACCTTCGCCAGCGCCCGCCCGACGGCCGGCCAGTCGAGCCCGTCCAGGGCCACCCGGCGGCGCAGCCCGGGCGCGGGCTCGATCGCGCTGCCGGTGCCCGCCCCCGCGGCGGTCATCAGCGCCGCTGTGCCGTAGCGCGGCCGGCCGCGGGCGACCACCAGCAGGACGTGACGCTCGGTCGCGTCGACGAGGGTGCGGTAGACGTCCTTGCCGGGGTCGGGGCGGTCGAGCACCAGCAGGTCGGCGGCGCTGCCGGCCGCAAGCCGCCCCACCTGCGGTCCCCAGGCGGTCGCCAGCGCGTCGCCGGGGTTCGCGGTGACCAGGTCGCACAGGCTCCGGTCGTCGAAGTGGCCGGCCAGCTCGTGCTGGTTGAGGCCGTCGGCCACCTTGAGCTCGCCCAGCACGTGCTTGGTCCCCGACGGCGACCAGTCGGAGCCGAGCGCGATCCGCAGGCCCTGCGCCCGCGCCGCGACGACGTCCGTCGTCTCGCGGTAGAGCCAGAGGTTGGAGAACGGCGACCACACGACGGTGCCCCGCTCGGCGGGGTCGGCCGCCGCCACGGCGCCCTGCCAGGCCGCGAACTCGGCGGCGGTGAGCGCGGTGCCGTGCACGCAGACCAGGCCCGGCTTCAGGCACGGCGTGAGGTCGGCGAACTCGCGGTGGACGTGCGAGACCGGCTTCGCCGGGTCCGGCTCCGCGGCGCGCCGCCCCTCCGCGACGTGGTAGATCAGCACCCGGGTGCCGTCGAGCTTCGGCGCCGTCTCCTCGCGCAGCACGTCGGCGTCCTGCTGGAGCGCGGAGGTCAGCACCGTGTCCCGCCCCGCCGGGAGCTTCTCGGTGTCGACGATCCGCAGCAGCCCGCCGTCGAGCGGGCGGGTGGAGCGCGGCGCGCCCTGGACCGAGGTGGTGCCGCCGACCAGCGCCTTCACCTCGACGTACGCGAGCAGCGCCTCGGGCGCGGCGTGGCCGAGCACCTTGGCGGGCCAGGTGACGGTGGTCGCGTAGTCGGGCGCGTGCCGCTCGTCGACCCAGCGGTCGTGGTGCAGGTACGGCACGCCGACCGCCTCCCAGAGCGGCAGGGTGTGGTACTGGAGGTGGCCGTGCAGGTCGACCAGGCCGGGCAGCACGAGGGCGCCGGTGGCCGTGAGGTCGACGACCGGGGCGGCGGCGAACCCGACGGGCGGCGGCCGGTCGGCCGGCAGCACCGCGTCCAGCCGGCCGTCGTCGCCGACGTACACCGCGCCGGGGTCGAGGACGGTGTGCCCGGCGTCGAAGGTGACCACGGTGCCGCGCAGGACGAGGGCCATCAGTCCCGCGCCTTCCAGACCAGCGTGTGCCCGTCGTCGGGCGACGGGCGGCTCACCGAGCTCGGCTGGCCCGTCCCCTTGGCGCGCACCCAGGCGTCGTCCCCCAGGAACGCCGGCACGCCGAACGGCAGATCGCGGCGCGGGATCGGGCGGTAGTCGCTCTCCTCGAACGTGTCACCGTAGTTGGGCCCGGTGTTGTCGCCGTCCTCGTCCGGCCCGACCACGACGCGCAGCGTCGTGACGGCCGCGCGCCAGCCGTCCAGCAGCGCCACCGGGTCGTGGCTCGACGGGTGCGGCACCTTCACCAGCACCGCCTGCTGTGGGCGGCCGTCCCAGAGCCGCACGGCCTCCTGCGCCATGAACCCCATCGCGACGACGGCTTGCAGGGCGAGGCCCACGGCCGTGCTGAACACCTCGTTGCGCCACTGGAGTTGGGCGTCGTCGCCGAGCCGCTCCTTCATCGCCTCGGCCTGTGCGGGGTGCACCGCGTACGCCCAGCCGTTGAGGCAGACGTAGGAGCGGGTCAGTCCCAGCTTCCCCAGGAAGCCCTGCACCCGCTGCCCGGCGTCGCCGACCAGGGTGCGGCCGGCGATCCGCTCGGTCGGCCCCGGATCCGAGGCCACCACCAGCACCCGGGCCGAGCCGTCCAGCCGCCCCCGGTAGAAGACCGGCCCCCAGTCGAACCAGAACGCCTGCTCGTCGGGCGGATCGGGCACTCGCGCGAACAGCTCCGCGAACGCGTCCGCCGGCCCCCGGTCGAACTCGGCCACCGCCCACCACCTCCTCAGCGACGGCCTCACGGGCCGTTGTGGTGTCCCTCCCAATGCACCACACCGCCCCCGGCCCCGCAAACGGGCCCGCCCGCCCCCCGGCGGGCGCGAGGACGACCCGCCCGGGGCCGGCCCTCGCCACCGGCGAGCCGCCCCGTGATCGCCACCCCGAACGCACCCGCCGCTTCCCACGCTCCGGCCCCGGCCGCCCAGCACCGCCGGGCCAGGCGGAGGCCGTCGGCCCCGGGGCGGCGGTCCCGCCGTCCCGCGCTGTGGGCGGGTGTGCGGGTTCGGGGCTTCCCGGGGGGCGGGTGGTGGCGTCGGGCGGTCATGAACGCACGGGTGCGCAGGGGCCGCCTGGTGAGGCGGAGGCCGTCGGTCCCGGGGCGGTGGTTCCGCTGCGCGCCGTCCCGTGTCGTGGGCGGGCGTGCGGGTTCGGGGCCTCCGAGGGCGCGCAGGGGCGTCGGGCGGTCATGAACTCGCCGATGCGACGCGGGGGCCGCCTGGTGAGGTGGAGGCCGTCGGCTCCGGGGCGGTGGTTCCGCTGCGCGTTGACCCGCGCTGTGGGCGGGTGTGTGGCCCGGTACCGCTGGGGCGGGCCGATGGCATCGGTTCCGGGGCGGCGGTCCCGCTGCGCCGCGCCGTCTCGCGCTGTGGGCGGGCGAGTGGGTTCAGGGCTTCCCGAGGGCGCGCAGGGGCGTCGGGTGGTCATGAACTCGCCGATGCGACGCAGGGGCCGTCTGGCGAGGCGGAGGCCGTCGGCTCCTGGGCGGTGTGCGGGCCGGCGGTCCCCGTGAGCCGCCCCCGGGGTGGTGCGCGGGTCCGGCACCTCCCGGGGGCGGGGCGGTGGGGTCAGGTGGTCATGAACTCGCGGGGGCGCAGGGGGCGCCTCGTGATGCGGACGTCGCCGATGTGGCCGTGGAAGACCTTGTCCAGCAGCCCCGCGTAGGAGTAGCCGCCCAGCATCCACGGGCGGCCGAGGGTGGTGAGGCCCACGGCGGGGGTGGACGGGTTGCGGGCGACCTCGCAGCCGTCCACGTACATCCGGCTGAGCTTGCCGTCGTTGACCACCGCGACGTGCCACCAGGTGTCCAGGGGCAGCTGGTGGCCCCAGCAGGTGGAGGCGCCGGTCTGGTTGAGGGGGTAGACGCACCACTGCAGGGCGGGGGCCTCGGAGAGGCTGAGCGTCACCACGGGCTCCTCGGGGTCCGTGCCGGGGCCGCTCCGGCCGGCCTCGCCCGCCATGCCCCAGCGGCTGAGCAGAGCGGACCAGCGGCTCTGTCCGGAGTCCCAGTCGGCGGGCAGCTTGCAGAACGCCTCGACGGTGAAGCCGCGTTCGAAGGTCTCGCGGTTCAGCGGAGCGGTGGGCACGGTCTCCAGATAGGTGCCGCGCAGCGGTGAGCGGGCGCCCCTGAACAGCAGGCTGCCGTGTCCCGGCTGGTCGGGGTGGTGGTCGGCGGACCAGGTGAGCGCGTCGTCGGGGGTGCCGGGGGCGCTGCGCCGGAGCAGGTCGTTGCCCTGGCCCGTGAGGTCCTTGACGACCTGCTGCGGCGGGACCGCCGTGCCGTCGCGGCCGCCGTCGTCGAAGCGCCAGTACGCCACGGTGTCCCGCACCAGCAGCTCGGCGGGGCGGCGGGCCGGGCGCGGGGGGACGGGCGCGAAGCCGGCGAAGCGCCGGTCGAAGTCGATCGCGAGCGAGAAGCGGTCCACCTCCGAGGTGAGCTCGACCTGCTGCGCCGCCAGCGTGTTGCGCTCCTCGGCCGCGATCTCCTGGATCCACGGGGAGAAGGTGGAGACGTCGACGGTGTTGCGGTCGAGGTCGAAGCGGTACGCCCGGATCATCGCGGCGCCGCCGTAGTAGCGGTCCTGGTAGTTGGTGATGTGGACGTGGACGTCGTGGCCGGCCCGGTTCTTCAGCACGGTGCGCCCGGGCGGCCAGTAGTGGCCGTTGACGGTGAGGAAGATCTGGTCGTTGCCGCTGATCAGCCGGTCCCAGAGCTTGCGGCCGTAGTCGGACAGCTCGGCCCGCCCGGCGGCGTCGGCGTACGCCAGCTCGTGGGTGGTCAGGATCACCGGGACCTTCGGGTTGGCGGCGATCACCGCGTTGGCCCACGCGAAGCCGGCGTCCGAGAGCCGCCAGTCCAGCGAGAGCAGCATCCACGGGCGGCCGCCCGCCGTGAAGACGTGGCAGGTGTTGTACCCGTCCGGGCTGGAGCTGTGGTAGCCGGAGGTGCGGGCGGCCCGGGCCTTGCCGAAGGTCTCCAGGTACGGGGTGCTGCCGCGCCGGTCGTCGGTCGAGGAGCGGACGTCGTGGTTGCCGGCGAGCACGCCGTAGGCCGCGCCGGCGTCGTCCAGCAGTCCGAACACCTTGCTGACGGCGGCGTACTCGACGGCCAGCCCGTTCTCGGTGACGTCGCCGAGGTGGGCCAGGAAGACGATGTTGTCGTCCGTGCCGTCCTCCCGGTTGACGCCGCCGTCGAGCACGTAGCGGATCGAGGCCTCCACGGGCGCCGGGTGGATCCGGTCCTGGTCGAAGAGGTACTGGGTGTCCGGCATGACGACGACGGTGAACCGCCGGGCGTCCGGGTCCGGCTGCCAGCGCCCCTTCTTCGCCTTCCCGCGCGCCGCACCGCCGCCGCCCTCGGCCGGGGCGGAACCGGCCGCCTGCGCGGGCTCCGCGCCGAGCAGTCCGAGCCCCGCCGTCCCGATCCCGGCGCCCAGCAGGCCGGCCCCGCGCAGGAACCGTCGCCGGCCGGCCGCGGCCGGACCGTCCCCGTCGAGATCGGCGGTCCGCGGGCACTCGCAGGCGTGCCCGGACTCGTGGATGTCGTGCATGTTCGCTCCCGAAGTGGTGTGGGCCCCGACGGTAGGGAGCGGGTCTGGTCGGAGATCATCGTCGGAGCCACGCGCCGCTGAACAGCGGCCGAACCCGGCGCGGCGAGGATCAGATCCACCCCTCTTCCCAGGCCCGGCGCGCCGCCTCGTGGCGGGTGCGGACGGCGAGCTTGGTGATGGCACCGGAGAGGTAGTTGCGGACGGTGCCGGGGGCGAGGTGGTGCTGGGTGGCGAGGTCGCCGATGGCCTGGCCGCGGTGGACGCCGCGCAGGACGTCGAGCTCGCGCGGGGTGAGCGGACAGGAGGTCTCGGTGAGGGCGTAGGTGGCGAGCCGGTGGTCGATGTAGCGCCCGCCGGCGTGCACGTCGCGCAGGATCTCGGCCAGCCGGTCGGCGGGAGTGGTCTTGGGGACGAAGCCCTGGACGCCCGCGGCCAGCGCGCGGCGCAGCACGCCGGGCCGGGCGTGGCGGGTGACCAGGACGGTGGGGACGGGGCGGTGACGGCGGATCGCCTGGGCGGCCGAGATGCCGTCGAGGCGGGGCATCTCCAGGTCCAGCAGGGCGATGTCGACCGGGTGCCGGGCGGCGGCCTCGACCGCGGCGGAGCCGTCGCGGGCCTGGGCGACGACGGTCAGGTCGGGTTCGAGGCCGAGGAGCGCGGCGAGGGCGCCGCGGGTGAGGTCCTCGTCGTCGGCGAGCAGGATGCGGATCACGAGGGGACCTTCCCGCGGGCGTGGCCGGTCAGTTCGAAGTGACCGCCCGGACGGGTGGCGGCGCGGACGTGCCCGCCGAGGGTGTGGAAGCGTTCCCGCAGTCCGGCCAGGCCGCTGCCGGGTTCCGCGGGGCCCGACGGGGCGCCGTCGTTGCGCAGCAGGACGCGGGCCTCACCCGCGCCGGTGGTGATGGTGATCCGGCAGTGGCGGGCCCGGCTGTGGCGCAGGATGTTGGTGACGCCCTCGCGGACCAGGGCGGCGAAGGCCGGCTGGAGCTGGTGGGGGATGCCGGCGGCCTCGCCGTCGACGGTGGTCCGGATCCCGGCGGCCTCCAGGATCTCCACGGCGTTGGCCAGTTCGGTACTCAGGCTGGCGCGCCGGTAGCCGTGGACCACGGCCCGGGACTCGTCGAGCGCGGCGCGGGCCAGGTCGGTCATCTCCCGCACGTGCGTGCGCGCCTCGTGGTCGCTGCGGCCGATCAGCTTCTCGGCCAGTTCGCCCTTGAGCGTGATGACCTGGAGCCGGTGGCCCTGGACGTCGTGCAGATCGGCGGCGAACCGCAGCCGCTCCTCGGCCACGGCCAGCGAGGCCGCGGTCTCGCGGACCTGTTCGGCCTCGCGCACCGCCCACCAGAGCCGGACCAGCATCAACTCCCCGCCGGCGATGAACAGCACCATTCCCGCGCCGATCACCCCCTGCTGCCCGGGCAGCAGGCCGGGGAGCTGGTGACGCCACTGCGTCACCGCCTCACCCAGCACTCCGCAGCCCACCGCGACCGCCGCCACCAGCCGCCGGCGCGCCCGGGAGGACAGCGACAGGGCCATCGCCGCCACCGTGGCCCCCGGCAGCATGGCCCAGTCGATCGCGGTATGCGGACGGTCCGCCATGTCGCCCCACACCGCGATCGCCGCGACCAGCAGCAGGTGGTTCCACCGCCCGCCGGCGACGGCGGAGCCGTGGAGCGGGGCCCGGCCCGCGCGGCCGTCCCGGACCGCCTGGCGGATCAGCCGGGTGTGCTGGACCGCGATGGCCACGAACACCGGAGGGGCGGCCAGGACCATGCGTCCGGGATACGGGTTGACCGCGAGATCGTGCGCGGCCAGGACCAGCCACGCGGGGCCCAGGGCGAGCAGCAGCCAGGAGGTCAGGCGGCCCAGACGCCCCGGATCGGCCGCCCCGGACCCCATGATTGAGGTGATCATCGAACGCCACCCTAGGGTCCGCCGCGGCCCGTTGTCTGTTGCCGAACCAGCCAAACGCATGACAACTGTCATACGCCGTCCGTGACTCGGCCCGGCCGGCCGGTGGCACCGGCCACTACTGGCGGGTGCCGCGCCCCGGCGAGACTCTTCACCACCCGGACCGCACCGGTCCCGGGAAGCCCCGCGGTCCGCCCGGACCGCGGCGGCCACCGCGCTCCGGGCGCGTACCGGCCGTCGGCCGGCGTCGAACCCCGTCCCACCTGCACGAGGCGTGCGCGCATCCGTCGACGCGCGCCTCCTCCCTGCATCCGCAACCGCTGGAGGAACACGTGAACACCACCCGCAGGACCCGCCGGCGCACCCTGGCCGCCTCGGTCGGCACCGCCGTGGCCGTGGGTCTGTCGGCCTTCGCCGCGGCCCCGGCCGCCCACGCCGACACCCTCCCGGCCCTCTGCAACCCCGCCGTGGACCGCACCACCACGGAGCCCTTCAACCTGCAGATCACGCCCGTCGTCACCGACTTCCTGATCTACAACGTCACCCCGGGCACCGTCGGACAGCACACCGACACCCTGAGCCGGGTCACCTCGGTGAGCACCACGGTCGACAACAGGACCGAGATCAGCGCCAGTGCGAGCGCGTTGTTCGCCAAGGTCGAGGTCAAGGTCGGCTTCTCGGTCCAGAAGACCACCTCCAGCACCACCAGCCAGACCGTCAGCGACACCTGGACGCTCAACACGCCCGGGCGGTACGGCCTCTACCGCGGCACCAGGGTCGTCACCGGCCAGTACGTCAACCGCGTCTGTGCCCAGACCGGCGCCACCACCGGCATCTGGGTCACCACGTCGGCGAGCCCCGGGAGCTTCACCACCTACGAGTCCCCGGAGATCGGCTCCGTCGGCTGCGCTCCCGTCCAGCCGGCCGGCACCGTGCGCCGGGCCGCCCAGCTCCTCATCAGCAGCTGCTGACCGCCCCCACCGAACCCATGACCACGGAGGACACCGTGACGAACCAGACGCACCGCACCGCCTCCCGCCGGGGCACGGCGCTGCGCGCCCTCGGCGCCGCCGCCCTCGCCCCGCTGGCCGGCCTCACCCTGCTCGCGGGCCCCGCGTCGGCCGCACCCCAGGGGCTCGCGTCGACCGAGTGGCACGGCTACGTCTGCGACGACGGCTTCTACCGGATCAGGACGCCGTTCGGGAAGCTGGTGGAGCGGAACCCGAACAGCCCCTGGGGGCAGGCCGTCCAGAACTCCGACACCGGCGGCTACAACCAGCAGTGGAAGCTGTGCCACTACAACGCCGACAACCAGTACCTGATCCTGCGCAACCGGTCGAACGAGAACACCTGCCTGGGCGTCTGGAAGCAGAACCCGAACGACGCGTCCGAAGGGCTGGCCGACGGCGTCAACCTGAACGTCTTCGACTGCTCGGGGTACATCCACGCCAACCAGGCCTTCCAGTTCCTGTTCCCCACGCCCGGCTCCAACGAGGTGCTGATCATCCTGCGGCACAGCGGCAGCTTCGCCGCCGTCGCCGACCCGGCCGGCTCCACGGGTTCGGCCGTGGCGCAGTACACCTACCGGGCGAGCCTGTTCACGCTGGAGCACCTCGCCGCGTGACGACGGCGGGCCGCCGGGCCGGGGCAGGCGCCCCGCGCCCGTGTGCGGGGCCGCGGCCGGGGCGCAGCGGCCCGGGGCCGGGAGCCGTGCGGCTCCCGGCCCCGGGTTCACGGGTGCCCGGTTCAGCAGGGGATGGGGGTGCTCACGGAGACCGGCGACGGGTACCAGCCGAACTTGGACACGCTGAAGGTGCCGCTGACGACGTTGTTGCACGGGACGGTGCTGCTCGGGCCGTTGACGGTGACCGTGCTCGCGAGGAAGTTCACGCCCTGGTTGACGGTGCCGAGCGAGGCGCCGCCGACGACCTGGCCGGAGATCGTGGTGGAGAGCTGCTGCGGCTGCGGCGGGAAGTCGGGGGACGGCGGGCCGGCCAGGGCGACGCGGCCGAGGAACTGGACGTTGGTGCCGTTGACGGCGGCACAGACCTGGGTCATCAGACCGGCCTGCAGCGACCAGGCGCTACAGGTCTCGAAGGTCGCGGTCGTGGTCGAGGTACTGGTGGTCGCGGCCTGGGCGGGCGCGGCCATCAGCGTGCCGGCGGCGGCCGTGGTGGCCGCGAGCAGGGTCAGACCCTTCAGCGAACGGTTCATGGCGAGGTACTCCTTCACTCGGTGTGGTGTCCGCCCGGGGGTGTGCTCTCGGGGCGGTAGTGCCATTTCACATGTGAAACCTCACGTGTGCAATGGCATGAGTGTGTATGAGCTTCGAATGTCAGATGGATTCTTGGCATTTGGAATGGTGTGTCAGGCTGGAAAATGACCTTGGATGGCTAGATCGCATCGTGTCGGTCGGAGCCCGGCGAGGGGGACGTCGGCCGACGGGCGCCGGCCCCGGTGCACCGCCCGGAGCCGGGGCGGTGCATCGGGGCGGCGGACGCCCGCGGCGCGGGGCGCTCGGGCGTTCAGGCGCTCAGCGGACCTCGCGTCTGCGGACCAGGAGCCAGGCCACGGCCAGCAGCACCACGGCGAGGGCCGTGACGGCGAGCGCGGCCGGCCAGGGCGCGAGGACCGCCGAGGCGTCCTCGCACAGGCCGTCGGCGGTGCACGTCGCCGGAGCGGGCGGCTTCAGCTCGGTCGCGGAGGGGATCAGCACGGTCAGCGTCCAGGGCCGCAGGGCCGTCAGGCTGTTGCGGACGACGGCCTCCGCGAACAGGACGTAGACGAAGACCGTGGCGAAGGGGACGACGGCGCTGCGTGCCGCCCATCCGAACGAGGTGCCGAGCGCGCCGAGGGCGGCCACGACCAGGGTTCCGCGCAGCGCGGCCTGGAGGATGTCCGCGAGCCAGGCGGCGGTGACGCCGTCGGTGGTTCCACGGGTGGCCGCGGTCACGAGTGCGGCGGCGCCCACGATCGCCAGCACCACCACGGACAGCAGCACACCGGCCAGGGCGATGACGGCCACCCGGGCGACCAGCAGCCGGTGCCGGCGCGGTTCGGCGAAGATCCAGACGTTCGCCGAGCGGCTCTGCCAGTCCGCGCCGCCGAGGGAGGCCCCCAGGATGAACAGGATGCAGGCGGTCACCGAGGTGGCGACGGTCAGGTCGTCGGGCAGCGCGTCGGTCAGCAGGTAGCGCGGGTCGGTGAAGAACTGGTCCGGGTCGACCAGGGACGCGTCCACGCCCATCCGGGCTATCAGATCACCGCGCCGGCGCTCGGCCGCCGCGTGCGCGGCCGCCAGGTCCGTGTTGTGCGTGAGCCACAGGAAGCAGCCGTAGCAGAGGGCCAGCAACGGCGCGATCACGGCGGTGATTCCGAAGACCCTGGCGCTGCGCAGCCATTGGACGGAAACCGAGAGGAGTCGGCCGGCCGACGGCGCGCCGCGGACGACCGCCGGGGAGGGGGGGCTCGGGTGGGTCATCGTCATGCTCCGCTTTCCGGCTTCGTCCCGTCACCGGAAACGCTGGCGAGGAACAGTTCTTCGAGACTCGGGCGGTGCCGCCGGACTTCCAGCGGCGTCTGCCCGGCGTGGACGAGGGCCTCGACGGCCTTCTCCACGGGAATGCCCCGGACGTCCAGGACACCGGCCTCGCCGGCCTCGACGGCCTCGGCGGTCGCGCCGGAATTCCGCAGGACGCCCGCTCCGGAGTCCGGGTCGGAGCAGGTGATCAGCGCCCGGTCGGCCTGCGGGGTGATGAGCTCGTCGACGCGGCCCGCCAGGAGGGTCCGGCCGGCCTCCACGACGACGACGCTGTCGCACACCAGCTGCGCCTCGGAGAGCAGATGGGAGGAGAGGATCACGGTGCGCCCCTCGTCCCTGAGCTGCCCGAGCAGGGAGCGGAGCCAGCGGATGCCCTGGGGGTCGAGGCCGTTGGCGGGCTCGTCGAGGACGACCAGGGCGGGGTCGTGCACCAGGGCGAGGGCGATGCCCAGCCGCTGGCGCATTCCCAGGGAGTAGCCCGTGACGGCCTCGTCCGCCCGGCCGGCCAGGCCCACGAGCTCCAGGGTGGCGTCCACCCGGCTCCGGGGCAGGCCCGCCAGCGCGGTCACCTGGTGCAGGAAGTGGCGGGCGGTCAGCCCCCGCGGTACCGGCGAGGCCTCGATCAGCGCTCCCACCGAGCAGGAGATCTCCGGCAGTTGGTGCGGCACCGTCCGGCCGAGCACCGTGATCGTCCCGCTGTCGGCGCGGGTCATGCCGAGCAGGCAGCGCAGGGCCGTGGTCTTGCCGCTGCCGTTCGGGCCGAGCAGGCCCAGGACCTCGCCCGCCCGCGCCGTCATGCCGAGGCCGTCGAGGGCCGCCCGTCGGCGCCTGCCGCGGCCGTAGAACTTGGTGAGCCCGTGGAGTTCGACCGTCATCCAGTCGCTCCGGCGCCCGCGGTCTGCGCCTGCGCGTCGAAGAGCGGGGCGCCGAGGAGCCGGCGGTCCCCGCTGAAGACCGCGCACACCACCCGCCGTTCGCCGGAGTTCCAGGCCTCCTCTCCCACCGGCGTGACCGGGAACAGGCTCAGGCGTCCGGTGGGGCGCTTGTCCTTGAAGGCGGCCTTGGCGAGCTTGTCGCCGCAGAAGGGCACCAGCGTCTTGACCATCGTGTCCTGCTTGCCCGGGTAGGCCCCGCCGGGCGGCAGGTAGGTGAGGGCGGGGGAGAGGACCTCGTACATGTGGGGGGTGTCGCACGGCACGGTGGCGACGTCCTTGCCGTCCTTGAGCTCCTCGCCCGAGAAGCACTGGCCGGGCTTGAGGTCGTACCAGGCGACGATCTGCGGTTCCGCGGTGGCGGTGGCGGTGGCGTAGGGCATCGTGTCGGCCACCGGTGCCGCGGCCTGCTCCGAGTCCCCTCCCGAGCAGGCGGACAGCGCCGCCACGAGGAGCCCCGATGCACAGACGAGAACTCCACGGTGGCTCTTTTTCAAAAGATTCACAACTCACCCCACTTGACGACCTGGCCGCACCGGAAGAAGGTCCGGGGCGCAGGGTGGTCGTTTCGCCCCTGCGCCCCGAACCTTTCACACCCTAGGTGATTCGGGGTCTGCCGGCAGGCGTTTCGCCGTCATATCCCGAATCGTTCACGCTCCATCGGAAGCGACTAGCACTGCTTGATGCCGTAGAAGGTGTCCCAGGTGTCGCCGTCGCTGCCGCCGTCGTTGTCGGCGTACCAGTACCAGATCTTGCTGGAGTCGATCGCGCCGACGTAGTGCCGCCCGGTGTTGTGGCTGTGGCCCTGGGCCTGGCTCGGAGGCTCGGCGCCGGCGCCCTTGTTGATCGTGATGGTGGTCGCGTTGCAGGCGGTGCTCGCCGACGCGGTGGGGGCCGCGACGAGGACGCCGCCGGCCGCCATGCCGACCGCCAGGAGCACGCCCGAGGCCTTGAGCTTCATTCCCATAGTTTCCCCTCGAATTGACTCGGAACTCGTATCGCGATCGCGATGGTCGGAACGTTAACTATCGATGTCGGGGAAAGTAAAGCGATTACCAACTCTGGAATTTCGATCACGATCAGATTTATCCGAAGAATCCGGAACTGTTTGACCAATCATTACCAGACCGCACGTATCGGACGTGACAAAACGGTCAGCCGTCCCACCGGTCCCTGGTGTCACCCGCCGAGCGGAGACAATCGGCCACGGCGACGGTTTCCGGACTTTCGGTGGTGGGCCCGGCGGTGACGCGCGGGCACGGAGTCCGCCACGACCCGGCCCGCGCCGGCCTGCGGCCCGGACCGCGTACGCCCGCAGGACGACGCGGTGCGGGCCCTGGGGATCATGCCCGGGGGGCCGCGCTCGTCCGGGGAGCTGACGACGGTGCGCCGGGCCCGGTGATGTCGTGGGAGGACGCCGAACCGAGAGGAACCCCGTGAAGCCGCAGCCCTTCCGCCTGATGACGATCGCCGTCGTCGCCGGGACCCTGGCCGTCACCGCACCGTCCGCCGTCGCCGCCCCGTCCGCCGCGGGCGCCCCCCGGCCGGACGCCGTCCGGCAGAGGCTCGACGCGCTGGTGGCGGAGGACGGCGCGCCGGGGGCGCTCGGGACCGTCCGGTCCGCGGACGGCCGGACCCGCAGCTACACCGCCGGGGTGGGCGATGTGCGCACGGGCGAGCGGGTGCCCCGGGACGGGCAGGTGCGGATCGGCAGCAACACCAAGACGTTCACCGCCGTCGTCGTGCTCCAGCTCGTCGGCGAGGGAAGGATCGAGCTCGACGCGCCGGTGGAGCGGTACCTGCCGGGCGTCGTGCGCGGCGAGCGCATCGACGGCAACGCCATCACCGTTCGCCAACTCCTCCAGCACACCAGCGGGTTGCCCAACTACACCCGCTACCTCGGCGACGACGTCCGCCGCTACCGCCCGCGCGAGCTGGTCGACATCGCGCTGCGCCACCCGGCCGACTTCGCGCCCGGCGAGTCGTGGGCGTACAGCAACACCAACTACGTGCTGGCCGGCCTGATCGTCCAGGAGGTCACCCACCGCCCCCTCGCGGACGAGATCGACCGGCGCGTCGTCCGCCGCCTCGGCCTGCGGCACACCTACTTCCCGGCGCCCGGCGACGCGACGATCCGCGAGGCCCACCCGCACGGCTACTACCGGGAGACGGCGGACGGGCCGCTGACCGACATCACGGAGATGGACCCGTCCTGGGCCTGGGCGGCCGGGCAGTTGGTGTCCACGGCCGCGGACCTCAACCGGTTCTTCGGCGCCCTGGTGGACGGCGAGCTGCTCCGGCCCGGGCAGCTCGCCGAGATGCAGCGGACCGTCGACGCCGGGGAGCCCTTCGCCCCGGGCACCGGGTACGGGCTGGGTCTGGTGAGGACGCCGCTGTCCTGCGGGGGCGTCCACTGGGGCCACGGCGGCAGCATCCCGGGGTACGAGACGCGCGGCGGCGCCACCGCGGACGGGCGCGCCGCGAACATCACCATCACCGTGCAGCCGGGCGACGTGGCGACGGCGCGGCACCTGGAGGCCGCCGTGGACGCCGCCCTGTGCGCGGCCGGGCAGGCGGAGTAGTACCCCCGAAGGAGGACGACACCCTGCGGGGTCGTCCCTATGGTCCAGACCTATGAGATTACGAGGACCACTGAGAACCGCCGGCGCCGCCCTCGTCCTGCTGCTCGCCGCGGCCGGTACCGGGGTGGCGGAGGCCGCCCCGCAGGAGCGGCCCCGGCCGCCGGTCTGGACGGACTGCCCCGCCGACCCGTCCGGGGCGCCGGTGGACCCGCGGCTGCGGTGCACCACCGTGCGGGTGCCGCTGGACTACCGGGACCCCGGCGGGCGGACCATCGAGATCGCCGTCTCGAAGCTCGCGACCGCCGCGCCGGGGTCACGGCGCGGCATCCTGGTGCACAACGCCGGCGGGCCCGGGATGGCCAGCCTGCACCTGCCCACCGCCCAGGAGCCCGGCTACCCCAAGGACGTGCTGGACCAGTACGACCTGGTGAGCTTCGACCCGCGCGGGGTCGGCCGCAGCGCGCCGGTGAGCTGCGGCCGGACGGCCGCCGAGGTGCCCTACGAACTGGTCTTCCCGTTCCCGGCCCCCGACGGCTCGATCGCCCCGAACGTGCGCTTCGCCCGTGACCTGGCGCGCGACTGCCTGGCCCGCAACGGCGAGTGGATCCGTCACCTCACCACCGCCAACACGGCACGGGACATGGACCGCATCCGGGCGGCCCTCGGCGAGCCGCGGATCTCCTACCGCGCCGCGTCGTACGGCACCTACCTGGGCGCGGTCTACGCCGAGCTGTTCCCCGGCCGCACGGACCGCTTCGTGCTGGACGGCAACGTCAGCCCCAACGTCACCTGGCAGGACCGGCTGGCCACCTGGGACGCGGCGAGCGAGCTGCGCTTCGCGGACTTCGCCGCCTGGGCGGCCGAGCGCGACGCCACCCTGCGGTTCGGCGCCACCCCGGCGGCCGTGCGCGCCAACTACTTCGCCCTGGCGGCGAAGCTGGACCGCGCGCCGGTGAACCACCCGGTGGCCGGGCCGGTCAACGGCAACCTCTGGCGCACGCTCTACCGCCTGGACTCCTACCACACCGCGCTGTTCCAGGAGATCGCCGACTGGTGGCGCTACCTCGCCGACGACGGCGCCGGGCCGGTGCCGTACTGGTGGCTGGCGAAGGGCACCCCGGGCATCCCGGACGACAACGACGTGGCCGCACTGGTCGCGGTGCTCTGCGGCGACACCCCGGCGCCGCGCGACCTCGGCCGGTACCAGCGGAACGTCACCGCGAGCCGGCAGCGCAACCCGGTCCTGAACGGCATGGGCGCCAACGTCTGGCCCTGCGCCTTCTGGCCGGCCCCGGTGGAGCCCGCGGTCCGGGTCACCGACCGGGGTCCCGCCAACATCCTGCTGCTGCAGACCGAACGGGACCCGGCCACCCCGCTGGTCGGCGCGCTGGGCATGCGGGCGGCGCTCGGCAAGCGGGCCCGGATGGTCACCGTGGACGGTGGCAACCACGGCGCGTACGACCGGTCGGTCCCGTCCTGCGCGGTCGACGCCGCCGACCGGTTCCTGGCGACCGGGGTGCTGCCGGCCCGCGACCTGTCCTGCCGCGCGTAAGCGCCGGAGGCCCGCCGGGGCCCGCCGGTACGGAGACGTCCGTACCGGCGGGCATCCGTCGCGCCGACCGTCGCGGGGGCGGGCCGCCGGGGGTCAGCGGATCAGCCGGACCTCCGGGTGGGCGGGGGAGGGCGCGGTGAACAGGGGCGTCGGGCGGTGGCGCAGGTGGAGGTCGAAGAAGGCGGCCAGATAGGCGCGTTGGGCGGCGACGGCGCGGGCCGGGTCGATCGTGCCGAGCAGGTGGTCGACCTCGTCGGCGGGCCAGGGCAGGACGGGCCGGGCGGCGGTCAGCAGCACCTCCAGGTCGGCGAAGCTGCCGTGCCCGGAGCCCTCCAGCCGGATCTGGCGGCGCCAGGAGGACAGGCGCGGCCACAGCGCGTCCCACATGGCGTCGCGCACCGGGCGGACGTCCGCGGCGCCGAACAGCAGCAGCGGCCGGTCCAGGCCGTCGGTGGCCACGGTGCCGAACACCGGGCCGTCGAGGGAGGCGCCGGCCAGCACGCGCGGGTCGTCGTGCAGCGTCTGGACGGCCGTCGCGCCGCCCATCGAGTGGCCGGCCACGCCGACGGCGGTCAGGTCGAGGGCCGCGCCGAGGCCGGGCGGGAGGGGGCGTCGCTCGGCGTCGGGGTTGCCGCCCGCGGCGAGTTCGGTGAGGCGGTCGAGCACGAAGCGGGTGTCCGCCGTCCGGTGGGCGACGATCTCCTCGTCCGTCATGGCGAACACGGCGGGCTTGTTGCGCACCTCCAACCGGCCGTCCGGGAAGGCGACTTCGCCCGCGTCGAAGGTGTGGTCGAGGACGGCCACCGCATAGCCGCGGGAGGCGAGGTCCTCGGCGGCGAGGGTGGCGAAGGAACGGTCGGCGCGCGAGCCGGGGGAGTAGAGGACCACCGGGTGGCGGGAGGTGCGGTCGGCGGGCGCGTCGAGGCGGGAACGGGTGGTGGGCCAGACGAGTTGCCCGGGGGCGACGCCGAGGTAGTCGGCCTCCAGGTGGGCCTGTTCGGCCGGTCCCGTCCAGGGCGCGAGCCGGTGGGCGGGCGCGCCGCAGGCGGCGGCCGGGTACCAGAGCTGCGCCATCAGTTCGCGCGGACGCGGGGTGGGCGCCCAGCGGTCGGGGCGCTGCGGGTCGACGAGATGGAGGCTGGTGGTGCCGACCGGCAGCGGGCCGGTCGGCGCCGGGAGGGTGAGCGGGACCGGGGCGGTGCTGGTGCTGCTCACGGTGGTGGCCGCCGCGGCGGTGGGGGCGGTCGCGGCGAGGGCGCCGGTGGCGAGCAGGACGGCGAGCGCGGCGGCGGCCGGCCGGTGACGGTGGTGCGGCATCCGGGAGTTCCTTCGCGTCAGGGGGTGGTCTCCCGCCCACCGTGGTGCCCGGACCGGGCCCGGCGCGTCCCGCCGCGGGCGTACGACCGTGGTCGGATGCCGGTCCGTCCGCCCGTGGCTAGCCTGGCCGGGTGCAGAACGACCAGTGGCTCGCGCCCGTCCCGTGGACGAAACGGCTGGCGCCGGTGCACCGGGCGTGGACGGACCCGCTCGCCGCACTGGCCGGCACGGCCGTGACCGCCGCCCGGGTGCTCGGCGCCGCCCGGGACTTCGACCCGCACGGGCGCGGCAACCCGCCGCCGGACGGCCCCGCCGCGGTGGCCGTGGCGCTGCTCGCCACCGCGCTGCTCGGCCTGGCCCTGGCCGCCCGGCGGCGGCACCCGGCCGGGGCGTGCGGGCTCGCCGCGCTCGCCTGGGCGGGCACGGTGGCGGGCTGCCGGCAGCCGGCGATCGGGCTGGTCGTCGGGTTCTGGGCGGTGACGGCCGGGGTGCTGGTGGCGTACACGGCGGCGGCCCGGGACCGGCGGACCGCGCGGACGGCGCTCGGCGCGGCCGTCCTCGGCTGGGCGGTCACCCTGGCCGCGCCCGGCGAGGTGGGCGGCAACCTGCTGCTCGCGGTGATCGGGCAGACGGCCGGCTGGGCGGCGGGGGACGCGGTGCGCCGCCACCGTGCGCACAGCGCCGCGCTCGCCGCCCGGGCGGCGGCCCTGGAGCGTGCCGCCCGCTCGGAGGAACGGCTGCGCCTGGCAAGGGAGTTGCACGATGTGGTGGCGCACAGCCTGGGCGTGGTGAGCGTCCAGGCGGGCTTCGGGCGGTACGCGCTGGAGCGCGCCGCGCAGCAGGACGGCCCGGCCGGCACCGCGCTCGCGGCGATCCGGGCGGTGAGTGCGGAGGCGCTGCGCGAGACCCGGGCGCTGCTGGCCGTGCTGCGCGAGGACACCGGGCCGGGGGCGCCGCCCGCCCCCGTGCCCGGTCTGACGGCGGCGGACCTGAGGCGGCTGGCGGAGCGGACGGGCGCCGCGGGCGTCGCCGTGCGGCTGCGGATCCGCGGCCGGGAACGCGCCCTGCCGCCCGGGGTCGGCCTGTGCGGCCACCGGGTGGTGCAGGAGGCGCTCGCCAATGTGGTCCGCCACTCGGGCGCGGCCCTGGCCCGGGTGGAAGTGGAGTACCGGGACGGCGGGTTGTGGCTGGAGGTCACGGACGACGGCCCCGCCGACGGCCGCCCCCGCGCCGTCGTGCCGGCGCCGTCCGGCGGCACCGGCCTGGCCGGGATGCGCGAGCGGGTCGCCCCGTACGGCGGCTGGTGCGAGGCCGGACCGACGCCGGCCGGAGGGTTCCGCGTCACGGCGGTCCTGCCGCTGGACGACGCGGCGGTCCGCTCGTGACGATCCGCGTGGTGGTCGCCGACGACCAGGCCCTGGTGCGGGCCGGGTTCGCCGGGATCCTGCGCCTGGCGCCCGGCTTCGCGGTGGCGGGCGAGGCGGCCGACGGCGCCCAGGCCGTCGAACTCGCCCGGCGGGAGCGGCCGGACGTCGTCCTGATGGACATCCGGATGCCGAACCTGGACGGCATCGAGGCCACCCGCCGGATCACCGCCGGGCCGTCCGGCAGCCGGGTGCTGATCCTCAGCACCTTCGAACTCGACGACTACGTGCGCGCAGCGCTGCACGCCGGGGCCGGCGGCTTCCTGCTCAAGGACGCGGAACCGGCCGAACTCCTCGCCGCCACCCGGGCGGTGGCGGCCGGGGAGGCGGCGCTCGCGCCCAGCATCACCCGCCGGCTGATCACCGGACTGCTCGCCGGCGCACCGGCCGCCGCCCCGGCGGACCCGGCCCGCTCCCGGGCCCGCGAGGCCGTCGCCGTCCTCACCCCCCGGGAGCGCGAGGTCCTCGCCCTGGTCGGCGACGGCCTCACCAATCCGGAGATCGCCGCCGTTCTGCGCATCACCGAGGGGACCGCCAAGACCCACATCGGCCGCCTGCTCCACAAGCTCGCCGCCCGCGACCGCGTGCGCCTGGCCGTCCTCGCCCACCACGCGGGTCTCTCCCGCTGACCGCCGCGGGCGCGGCCGCGGCCGTGAGATTTTGCCGAACGGTCGACCAATCGGCCCGCGGACCCGGGTAGCGTCCAGCTCCGTTCCCCGTCGAAACCGCCGAGAGGTGTGCCATGAACCCGGTCGATCTGTACGAGGCGGCGTCCGCGCTGCCGACGCCGTGGAACTCCCGTGCGCTGGGGCGGGTGGGGACGGCCGTCGTGAAGGTCCTGCGGATGGACGGGCGGCCGCTGCCGGCCGAGGTGCACGAGGCGGCGGAGCTGTTGCTCGTCCTCGACGGGAAGCTCGAACTGCTCGTCGAGGGTGTCGAGCTGACGGTCGGCCCGGGCGAGCTCCACCGGGTGGCCGCAGGGGCCCGGCACGCCGTGCGGCCGGGCAGCACGGGGACCCTGGTCGTGGTGGAGGAGTCCGACCGGGCCGAGGCTTAGGACCGCCTTCAAGCCCCGGCCTGCCGGGTGGCGAGCCGTCGGCCCTGCGGTCGGGAGGTGTCCCCGGCTTCGCCTTGCGGTGCGCGCGCTCGGATGCCGCTCGGCCTGTCCTCGGGGCGGACGGCGGGGGTGTGAAGCCGGTCCTGGCGGCCGTCACCGGGGCTTAGGACCGGCCTTCGAGCCCCGGCCTGCCGGGTGGCGAGCCGCCGGCCCTGCGGTCGGGAGGTGCCCTCGCCTCCGTCTTGCGTTGCACGGGCTGGACGGCGGGGGCTTGAAGGCGGGCCCCGGCCGGGGTGGCGGTGTGCGGGCGCCGCTTCGGCAGGGGGCTCGGCTTCACCGGGCGCGCCGGGGCGGACACGGGTCGGGGTCGGTCGCGGGGGGAGATCGCGACCGGCCCCGGCTGTCGGGGGAGACGGGCGGGCTCAGCGGAGCCAGGCGTGGTCGCGGACGACCGGGAGGGCGGCCCAGCGGCGGGCGAGGCCCCAGGTGCGGCCGGCACCGGTGACGGCGAGGGCGATGAGCAGCAGGGCGTAGACGACGTGGTAGTCGAGCAGTGGGTTGGTCGACCCGCTCGCGGTGCCGTCGGCGAGGTGCCGGGCGGGCGGCCACTCGGCGGCCCACATCAGGGCGAGCAGGACGGTCCCGCCGGCGGCGGCGATCCGCAGGGCGACGCCGCCGGCCAGGGCGAGCCCGATGCCCAGCAGGCCGAGCATGAACAGCCAGTCCGCCCAGGCCTGGCCGGCCATGGCGTGGAAGGTCCCGCGGAGCGGGCCGGCGGCGACGTGGGAGAGGAAGCCCTTGGCCGGCGACGCGCCGTCGATCCAGGCGCGGCCGTCGGTGGTGGAGTAGCCGAGGCCGAAGGTCTTGTCGGCGAAGGCCCAGAGGAACACGGCGCCGAGGGCGATCCGGGCGGTGGCGAGCGCGGCGCCGCCCGCGGTGACCCGGGTCGGGACGGCGGAGGCGGAGGCGGACGCGGAGGCGGTGCGGTGCAGGTGGGTGCGGGGGGCGCGGGCGCTGCGGGCGGCGGAGGCGTGCTGAACGGCCATGGCGGGGCTCCTCGGTGGGGGTGGGTCCTCGGGCGGGACCGGTGCGGTCCGACGGGCGTCGGGCCGGCCGTGCGGCGGAGCGGCGGTGCGGTTCATCTGCGGTACAGCCTGCCGCGCCCACGCCGGGCGGGTCTGCGGGCCGTTGGTCCCGGTGGGCCGAACAAGGGTCCCGACAGGTCGGTCCTGGTTGCGAACTCCCCGTGCGTGGACCGACCGCCGGGCTGGTTCGACAAGCGAACCGACAAGCACGCGGAGGCCGTCCACGGGCGCCGAGCGACCGCGGGTGCATGGCCGGCTTCCGCGGCCGGGCCACCGGCGCCGGGAACGCCCCGATGGGGCCGAGCCTCGCCTTCGAGCCGGGCCGCAGGGCGGCCTGCTGCCCCGCCGTCCGCCCGGCCGGCGAGAAGGAGTACGCCGAGCGTCGGTTCCCCCACGAACCGGTGAAGGAGGCCGGTGGCGGATGGTCCGCCCCGGCGCCCGGAGCAGCGGCGACGGGCGGAACGGGCCGCGACAGGGGATAACCTTGGGTGCCCGGAGGCGGGCCGACCGACCCAAGAGGAAAGCAGCGTGGCGCACGACAGGCAGGACCCCGCCCTGATCGGACGGCAGCGCGAGACCGGCCTGCTGGCCGCTGCCCTGGACCGGGCCGGCACCCGCGCGGGCGGGGCCACGGTGCTGCTGCGCGGCGACGCGGGCGTCGGCAAGAGCACCCTGCTCGCCTGGACCGAACGCGCCGCACGCGATCGCGGCTTCACCGTGCTGCGCGCCACCGGCACGGAGGCCGAGACCGACCTCGCCTTCGGCGCCCTGCACCAGGCCCTCTGGTCGCTGCTCCAGCGCTCCGGCGCGCTCTCCGCCCACCAGCGGGACGCCCTGGAGAGCGCGTTCGGCGCCCGCTCCGGCACCCCGAGCGGCTTCGCCGTCGGCGCCGCCGCCCTCGCCCTGCTCGACGACGCGGTCCGCACCGCCCCGGTCCTGCTGGTCCTGGACGACCTGCACTGGATCGACTCCTCCAGCGCCACCGTCTTCGGCTTCCTGCACCGGCGCTGCGCCGAACTGCCGGTGGTGATCCTCGGCGCCACCCGCCCGGACGGCCAGGCCGCCCAGGCCTGGGCCGCCGAGCCCGTCGACGTCCGGGCGCTGCCCCGGGCGGACGCCGCCGCGCTGCTCGGCAGCCGCTACCCCGAGCTGGCCGTCGGCACCCGCGACCGGGTGCTCGCGGAGGCGGACGGCAACCCGCTGGCCCTGGTGGAGCTGCCCCGCCAGCTCGCCGCCGCCCAGCAGCGCGGGGTCGCCCCGCTGCCCGACCGGCTGCCGCTGGGGCGCCGGCTGGAGCGGATGTTCGCCGAGCGGCTGGACGCGATGACCCCGGAGGTCGGCCGGCTGCTGCTGCTCGGCGCCCTGGCCACCGGCCCGGACCTCAGCAGCGGCAGCTGGCTGCGTGCCCTCCCGGACGGCACGGCGGGGGAGACCCTGGAGCGGATCGAGGCGGACGGCCTGGCCCGGCTCGACGCCACCGGGCAGCTGGTGTTCCGCCACCCCCTGGCCCGCACCGCCGTGCTCTCCGCGGCCTCCGACACCGCCCGCCGCGAGGCCCACCGGGTGCTGGCCGGCACCCTCGCGCCGGGCGACCCCCGGCGGCTGACCCACGAGGCCGCCGCCGCGCTGCTGCCCGACGGCGACCTCGCGCACCGCCTGGAGACGGCCGGCCTCGACCTCGCCCGGCGCGGCGGCCACGCCGAGGGCGCACTGCTGGTCGAACGCGCCGCCGTGCTCAGTCCCGACCCCCGCGACCGCGTCCACCGGCTCACCCGGGCCGCCGTGATGGCCGCCCACGGCGGGCAGCTGCGCCACACCGCCGCCCTGGTGGAGGAGCTCAAGACCGCGGCCGTCCCGCCGGACGTCGCTCCGCTGTTCGCCTACGCGGTGGTCTACGCCGACCAGAGCCACCACGTCGACTTCGCGTCCTCGGCCGCCCTGCTGCCGGGCGCCCTCGACACCCTGACCGCCCCGGAGGCCGACACCTCCGGCGGGCTGACCGAGCAGGTCTTCTTCAAGCTCCTGCTGGCCGCCACCTACACCGACGACCCCTGGGCCTGGCAGGCGCTGCACCGGCACCGCGACGCCGTCTCCGAGGTGGGCCGGATCTGCCTGCGGGCCTGGACCGAGCCGGGCCCGGGCATCGCCGACGAGCTGCGCGCGGTGGCCGCGGACCTGACCGAGGAGCAGGAGGCCGGCGCGGCCTGGCTGCTGCTCTGGACCAGCTCCGCCCTCGACTGCCCCGAGATCGACCTGTGGCGGCGCTTCACCGGGCTGCACGGCTACGCCAGCGAGGGTTCGGTCGCGAAGGCCAAGTGCCACCAGGACTTCCTGCTCGGCGACTGGGACCGGGCCGAGGACTGCCGGCGCGAGGCGGAGATCGCCGACGAGCTCGGCTACCGCACCAACGCCCTGCTGTTCCGCCAGTACCACGCCGCCTTCCTGGCCGGCCGCGGCGACGAGGCCGGGCTGGAGGCACTCGACCGGGCCGTGCGGCCCACCGCCACCCGCGCCCGGATGCGCTCCGTGCTCGACCGGATGACCCATCTGCGCGGGCTGGCCGCGCTCGCCCACCAGCGCCACGAGGAGGCGTACACGCACTTCTGCGAGCTCCTCCCGCCGGGCCGTCTGCCCGGCGGCCGGCCCTGGCACCACGCCCTGGTCTTCGACCTGGTCGCCGCCGCCGTGCACACCGGCCGCCGCGACGAGGCGGCGGCCCACCTCGCGGCCGCCCGGGCGGCCCGCTCCGCCGATCTCTCCGGCCGGCACGCCTTCCTGGTCGCGGCCGCCGCCGCGGTGGCCGCCGAGGACGACGACGCCGAGGACGCCTACCGCGCCGCGTTCGAGGTGCCCGGCGCCGAGCGGTGGGCCTTCGACCTCGCCCGGCTGCGGCTCGCCCACGGCTCCTGGCTGCGCCGTCGCCACCGCCCGGGGGCCCGCGAGGCGCTGCGGGTGGCCCACCACGTGTTCCGCCGGCTGCAGGCCGGACCCTGGGCGGCCCAGTGCGAGGCGGAGCTGCGCGCCGCGGGCGACCAGGTGGTCCCGCCGCAGCGCGGTCCGTCCACCGCCCCGTCCGCCCCCGCCCTGCTGACCGGCCAGGAGCTGCGGATCGCCCGGCTCGCCGCGACCGGCCTCACCAACAAGGAGATCGGCCAGCGCCTCCAGCTGTCGCCGCGCACGGTCGCCGCGCACCTCTACAAGATCTTCCCCAAGCTCGGCATCACCTCCCGGGCCGCCCTCGCCCACGCCCTCGCCCAGAGCGCCGCACCGCGCTGACCCGCCCGTCGCCCGGGCCGCCGTCGAGGACGGCAGTCAGATGACCTAACCCGCCGCCTGCCCCTTCGGTCAGGCTGATCGGGCAGGGATTCGAGGAAGGGCGGTCAGATGGGCGTACGGGTGACGACCGCGGTGGTGCCGGACGGCGAGAAGGCGGCCTACCTGGGCGGGGCGGTGTCCCGGACGCTGGTGCCGGTGGAGCTGCGCCCGCTCACCGGGCGGCCGTTCGACGGGCAGCTGGTCTCGCACCGGCTCGGCTACGTGCGGGTCTCCACGCTGGAGGCGGACGCCGCCCGGTTCTCCCGTACGGCGGCGCTGATCGCCCGGGCCCCGCGCGGTGAACCGCAGGTCGGGGTCGGTTTGCAGGTGTCGGGCCGGGCGGTGCTGGAGCAGGACGGGCGCCGGGCGGAGGTGGCGGCCGGCGGGCTCGTGCTGTACGACACCGCCCGCCCGTACGCCTTCGACTACCCCGAGCGCTTCCGCACCCACCTCTTCCACCTGCCGCGCCGGCTGCTGGGCGTGCCGGAGCGCGACCTGCGGCGGGCCTCGGCGACGGCCGTCGGCCCCGCGGACGGCTGCGGGCCGGTCCTGCTGTCCTTCCTCGGCGGTCTCGCCGCCTCGGCGGACTCCTACCCCGCGCAGGTCGGCGACCGGCTGGCCGGCAGCGTCGCCGACCTGCTCAGCGCGCTGGTCGCCCAGCTCACCCTGACCCGCGCGGCGGACGGGCCGGACACCCCGAACGCGCACCTGGTCCGCCGGATCCGGGAGTACATCGAACGGCACCTGGGCGATCCGGCGCTCGCGCCCGAGCCGATCGCGAAGGCCCACCACATCTCGGTGCGGTACCTTCACCGGTTGTTCGAGGGCGAAGGGGTGACGGTGAGCAGGCTGATCCAGCAGCGCCGTCTGGAGGCGTGCGCCCGGGAGCTGACCCGGCGCGGCCCCACGGCACCGACGGTCTCGGCCGTCGCCCAGCGCTGGGGCTTCGTCAACCCGGCACACTTCAGCCGGGCCTTCCGCGCCGCCTACGGCGTGCCGCCGCGCGAATGGCGGGCGCGGGGGTTAGGAGGAGGGACCGGCCGATGAGCCGGCGCGCACCACCGAACGGAAGCCAGGAGCGAAGAGTGTCCGACCCCACCCCCTTTCCCGACCGCGGACCGGTGCTCGACCGGGCGCTCCGGGAGTTCCTGGCCGCCCGGGCGGCCGACCGCCCGGCGGGGGAGCCGACGGAGCTGCTCGCGCTGCTGGCCGCCGACGGGGAGCCCGACGGCGGGGGCGACCCGGACCCGGACGACCCCTACGCGACCACCACCGAGTGGCTCGCCCTGCCCTGCGGCCCCACCGGCCGGGTGTCCGTCCAGGTGACCAGACCGGCCGGCGCCGCCGAGCCGTGCCCCGTGGTGCTGTTCCTGCCCGGCCTCGGCTGGTCGCCCGGCGAGGCCGCCGGCTACCGCCGGCTGGTCCGGGAGTTCGCCCTGGGCGCCGACGCCGCCGTGGTGTTCGTCGACTACGCGCGGGCGCCCGCCGCGCGCTACCCGGTGGCGGTCGAGCAGTGCCACGCCGTGGCGCGGTGGATCCAGGTGCACGGCCACGAGGTCGGGCTGGCGGGGGACCGGATGGCCGCCGTCGGCGACTCCGCGGGGGCCAATCTGGTGGCGGCCCTGACCCTGCTGGCCCGCGAGCGCGGGGACGTCCGGCTGGTCCAGCAGGTGCTGGTCTGCCCGGTGACCGACGCCGACTTCGACACCCCGTCCTACCACCGCTTCGCCACCGGGTACTTCCTGCACCGCGACCACATGCGCCGGTACTGGGACGCCTACCTGCCGGACGAGCGGCGGCGCCGGGAGGCCACCGCCGCACCGCTGCGCGCCACCCCGGAGCAGCTCGCCGGGCTGCCCCCGGCGCTGGTGGTCACCGCCGAGGCCGATGTGCTGCGCGACGAGGGCGAGGCCTACGCGGGGCGGCTGCGGGCGGCCGGGGTGCCGGTGGTGGCGACGCGCTACCAGGGCACCGTGCACGGCTTCCTGCTGCTCGACGCGTGCTGCCCGACCGGGACGGCGCGCGCCGCGCTGATCCAGGTCGTCGACACCGTGCACGTCGCCCTGCACCGCCGGGCCTGGTGACGTCGGGCGCCCCGGCCCGGGCGCCCGCGTCGGGGCGCCCGCGTCGGGGCGTCCGCTCAGGCCGTCGGCGGCGCCCAGGGGGCGTCCGGGGCGGAGAGCCGGCGGGCGGCCAGGGCGGTGACCAGCAGGAGCAGCGTGGCCAGGGCCAGGGCGGGGGCCGGCCGGCCGTGAAGGACCAGGACCGCCCCGGCCAGGCCGCCGAGCAGCATCGCGAGCGCCGACAGGATCCGGCGGCCCGGGCGGGGCCCGGTGCCCCCGGCCGCCGGGGAGTCGGCGGCCAGGCCGGTCAGGGTGAGGGTGAGCACGGTGGTGGTGAGGTCGGGCACGCCGAGCCGGCGGGCCACGGCGTTCTGCAGGCCCATGCCCAGGCCCAGCAGCACGATCAGCGGGTACCGGGCGGCGCCGCCGTCGACGGCCGCGGCGGTGACCGCCGCCGCGGCCGTGAGGACGCTCTGGACGCCGGTGGCCAGGGCCAGCAGCCGCCCGCGGTGGGCCGCCGGGCGGGCCGCCAGCCGTCCGCCGGCGAGCGCGCCGGCCAGGAAGGCCGCCAGCGACACCAGCGAGGCGGTGGCGGACAGGCCCGGGGCGCCCGCGAGGGCGAACCCCAGGAAGACCACGTTGCCGGTCATGTTCGCCACGAACACGTGCCCGAGCGCGAGGTAGCTGACCGCGTCGACCACCCCGGTGGTGACCGTCAGCAGCAGCATCAGCGGCGGCAGCGGTCCGTGCCGGTCGGTGCGCGGCGGGGCCAGCGTCCGCAGGGCGTCAGCCAGCAGCGCGCGCACCGGCCGCCGCTCCCGCCGTGGGATCCTCGCGGTGCAGGACGGCCCACGTGAGCAGGCCGCTGACCGGCCCGGACGCCACGGCGGCGAGCACCAGCCAGAGCGGCCAGGAGGTCAGTCCGACGGCGTGGTCGACGGACCAGCGGCCCGCGCCGGTGAGCGCGAGCGAGCCGGTGACCACGACCAGCACCAGCGGGTACTCGTAGCCGTCGTTCTGCACCCAGAGCCCGTGCGGCACCTTGACGGTGATCGCCACCGTCATCACGCCCATGGCGACCATGGCCGCCAGCGGGGTGAGCGCGCCCAGCGCCAGGAACAGGCCCGAGCCGATCTGCCCGGCGCCCGCGGCGAGCGCGGTGAGCGTCCCGCCCCGGAACCCGTCGTGCCGGAACTCCGCGGTCCCGCCGGCGAGGCCGTTGCCGCCGAGGCGGTGGCTCACCTTCTGCACGCCGTGCCCGGCGATGAGCAGGCCCACCACCACCCGGATGATCAGCAGTCCGGTATCCATCGTGTTCTGTTCCTGTCCCTGGTCGTGGTCATGGTGTCCGTGGCCGGTGCGTGGCCGGCCCGTGGTCGGTCGAAGGCGCCCCGGCCCCGGCCCCGGCCCCGGCCCGCGGTGTGCGGGCCGGGGCCGGCGGGGCGTCAGAGGACGAAGCAGGGGTCGAACGGCAGCTCCCGCTCGACGTCCCGGCCGCGCGAGACGCGCCAGGCGCGGTGCAGCTCGGACTCGGCGACGACCTCGCCGAGCAGTTCCGCCTGGCGGGCGCCGGCGGACTGGTAGCCGCCGAAGCGGGCGACCGGGCTCCACGCGGGGCTGACCGGCGGGAGCTCCTCGTCCAGGCCCTCGTACTCGGCGGCGGCGTGCACGATCCGGCCGCCGACGACGGTCAGCACGGACTCGATGTCCGGGATCTCCGGCTCGGGCACGGTGAGGAAGTCGGCGGACAGCACCGCGAGGTCGCCGTAGTACCCGGGCCGCAGCACGCCCTTGACGTCCTGCTCGCCGGTGAGGGCGGCGCCCGCCGAGGTGTACATCGCGAGCGCGGTCGCCCGGTCCACCCGGTTCTGCGGCGGGCGCATCGCCAGGCCGCCGACCGTGCGGCCGGAGACCAGCCAGTGCAGGGCGACCCACGGGTTGTAGGAGGAGACCCGGGTGGCGTCGGTGCCGGCGGCGACGTTCAGGCCGCGGTCCAGCATCGCGCGGATCGGCGGCGCCTCGGCGGCGGCGCCGACGCCGTAGCGGCGGGTGAAGGTCTCGCCCTGGAAGGAGAGGCGGTTCTGCACGGAGAGCGCGCCGCCGAGCCGGGCGATCCGGTCCAGGCTCTCCCCGGAGACGGTCTCGGCGTGGTCGAACAGCCAGCGGTTGCCCTGCGGGAAGAGCCCCTCGGCGGCGAGCTTCTCGAAGACGGCGAGGTCGCGGCGGATCGTCTCGTCGTAGGTGGCGTGCAGCCGGAAGCCCCAGCCGTTCTCCATGAGCAGCCGGACGGCCTTCTCGAACTCGCCCTCGTAGGAGCCGAGTTCGGGGCGCGGCTCGGCGAAGTTCTCGAAGTCCGCGGCGGCCCAGGTGAGGTTCTCGCCGGCGCCGTTGAGCCGCAGCCACGCATCGCCGTCCTCGGGGCGGACCATCTCGATCCAGCGCTTGAGGTCGTCCAGCTCCTGCCCGCCGGTCTGCGGGAACAGGTGGTAGGCGATGCGCAGCGAGAGCAGGCCCTCCCGGGCGAGTTCGGTGACCGTCGCGTAGTTCTCCGGGAAGTTCTGGAACCCGCCGGCGGCGTCGATCGCGGAGGTCAGGCCGAAGCGGTTCAGCTCGCGCAGGAAGTGCCGGGTGGAGGACTTGCGGTCCTCGGGCGGCAGGGCGGGGGCCTTGGCGAGGGTGGAGTAGAGGACCAGGGCGCTGGGGGCGGCCAGCAGCATGCCGTTGGGCTCGCCGTTGCGGCCCCGGACGATCTGGCCGCCCCTGGGGTCGGGGGTGGTGGCGTCGTAGCCGACGGCCTTCAGCGCGGCGCGGTTGAGGATCGCCGACTGGTAGAGGTGGAGGACGAACACCGGGGTGTCCGGCGCGGCCTCGTTCAGTTCGGCGGGCGTCGGCAGCCGGCGCTCGGCGAACTGCTCGGCCGACCAGCCGCCGACCACGCGCACCCACTGGCCCCGGGGCGTGCGGGCGGCCTGTTCGCGCAGCATCGCCAGCGCCTGGCGCAGCGAGCGCACGCCGTCCCAGCGCAGCTCCAGCACGTAGCTGAGGCCGCCCCGGATGACGTGCAGGTGCGCGTCGTTGAGGCCGGGCACCACGCGCCGGCCGAGCGCGTCGACGACGGTGGTGGACGGTCCGACGAACCGGGCGACGTCGGCGTCGTCCCCGACGGCGGTGATCACGCCGTCCCGGATCGCGAGGGCGCCGGCCTGCGGACGGCGGGCGTCCCCGGTGTGGATCTTCGCGTTGCGGACGACGACGTCGGCGGCGTTCGCGGCCGCGTCCTCCCCCGTGCGGGGGACGATCCCGCCGACCGGCATGACAGACACCTCGAAAGCCTCCTGTGCTGGGGTGCGGCCGCCGTCCGGAGCGGGCGGCGGCGGGGTGGGCGGCCGAACGGGCCCGGGGGGCCGGGCCCGCTCCTCCCACCGACTCCCCGACGGTAGGCCGGGCGCCCGGGGCCGAGTTGGCCCACAGCGCACCGTCACCGTCCCGCCAGCGCACCTCCACCGGTGCGTCTCCCGTCGCCGCGTCTCCCGCCGCCGCACCCCGGCGGCGCCCGCCCGGGAACGGCGAAGCCCCGCCCTCCTCCGCTCTGGGGGAGACGGAGGAGGGCGGGGCCGCGATCGCCGTGCCGCCGGCCGGGACCGGGCGGGGCACGGCCCGGTCAGCCGGGGCGGACCGGGGTGCGGGGGGCGGGGCGGCGCGGTGCGGGGACGACGGTGACGGCCGGGCGCAGCGGACGCAGGGCGAGGACGGCCCGGGCGATGGCGTCGGAGTCGCCCAGGGTCACCGAGTTGACGCCCGGGCGGATGCCGGCCGCGGTGACCCAGTGCACCGCCTCGGTGGGGACGCCGTAGGCGAAGCGGCGCGGGTGCGCCCGCCCGGCGGCGTCCAGCAGGCGGTAGGGGCGCTCGGTGACCGCCAGCCCGCCCGTCTCGTACCCGGGACCGGCGGCGTCCGGGATCCGGTAGGTGCGGGCCTGCCCGTCGTCCAGCAGCCCGCGCAGCAGACGGTCGCCGGTGCGCCGCAGGTCGGGCTCGGGCAGCCGGGCCTCGACCAGGACGGCGGCGCGCAGCGGCGGTGCGTCGATCGCGGGGGAGTGGGCGGTGAAGGCGGGGCGGCCGCCGCGCGGGTCGAGGGTGATCCGCACGTCCGGGCCGAGCAGGTCGACCACCCCGGCCTCGATCAGGGCGCGCAGTTCGTCGATCCGGGAGGCCGGCGGGCCGATGGACAGGAAGGCGTTCAGCGGGGTGTACCAGGACTCCAGGTCGTCGCGGTAGGAGGAGCCCTCGATGCCGCCGTGGTCGACGGCGAGCCGGATCTCGTTGCGCAGGTCGCGCAGCACGTCCAGGGCGGCCTTGAGCGGGCCGTTGACGTTCCCGGCCCGGGCGTCGCGCACGTCGCGCTCCAGGCGCTCGACGATCCACTCCCGGTGCTCGGCGCGCGAGGTGAAGCGCCGGCCCGCGTAGGGGTGGGCGAGCGCGTTCCAGTCCCAGCGCTGTGCGGCGCGGACCCCGTAGCGGTCGAGGAGGCCGGTGGCGCGGCCGGGGCCGGGGGCGGCCAGGTACTCCTCGGCGAGCCGCTCGCCGTCCTCCGGGCGGCCGGCGGCGGCGAGCAGGGCGGCGTAGTAGACGGCCTCGACCTCGCGGGCGACCAGCGGCCACAGGTCGCGGGCGAAGCGCACCGGCTCGCCGGCGGCGGCCCGTTCGCGCAGCCGGGCCGCGTACGACTCGGTGAGCAGCCGGGGGTGGTGGCGGCCGTGCGCGCCCTTCTCGTTCTCGCCGCGTGCGTGGTACGGCACGCCGCGCCGGGAGCCGGCGAGGATCAGCGGCTCCTGCCCGGACGGGTGGTAGACCAGCCGGCCGCCGCGCTCGGCGAACCGGCCGCCGCGTCCGCGGGTGAGCAGGGCGAGGTGGTCGAAGAAGTTGAGGCCGAGGCCGCGGACCAGGACCGGGCGGCCGGGCAGCACGGCGGCGAGGTCGAGGTCGGCCGGGTTGGCGGGCGGCAGGTGGACCAGGCCGTGCGTGGCGGCGCTGCGGGCCAGGGAGCGTTCGGCGGCGGTCGGGCCGGTCGCCAGGTGGCCGAGTGCCAGCACCACCGCGTCCAGGTCGGCGATCCGGCGGCCGTTGGCGAGGACCAGCACCTGGGCGGCGCCGGGCAGCGGGTCGGTGTCGGTCAGCCGCACGGCGCGGGTGCGGTGCTCGACGATCCGGCAGTGGGCCGGGGCGGTGGCGCGCACCCGGCGGTGGACGTCGCGCAGGTAGCGGCCGTAGAAGGCGCGGGTCGGGTAGGTGTCGGGGGTGAGCGCGCGGGCCTCGGCCCGCACCTGCTCGTCGTACTCGCCCGGAGCGCCCTGCGGGACGGCCGACTTGGCCCATTCGTAGAGGCTGGGGCCCTCCTCGACCGGGCCGTCGATGGTGACGCTCGGATCGGTGTAGACGGTGACCTGGGAGGCCACGGTGTTCATCAGCAGCAGCCGGGACTGGTTGGTGCGCCAGACCCGGCCGGCGCCGGGCGGGTAGGGGTCGACGAGGTGGACGGTGAGGGCGGCGGCCGACGGGCGGGAGCGCTCGTTGGCCAGCAGCCGTTCGAGGACGGACAGGCCGCGCGGGCCGGCGCCGACCACGGCGATCCGGCGGTGGCGGGCGGTGGTCGGGCCGGGGGAGTGGGGAGCCATGGGTGATGTCCTCCCGTGCTTCGGGCCCCGCGGGCCGTTCGGGCCGTCGGGGCCGTTCGTCGGAGTGACGCCCCGCCGGACGAAGGCGGAGTCCGGCGGGGCGTCGGCCGGGGGGCGTTGCGGGTCGTGGACGGTGCGGGTCGTGGACGCTACGGGTGGCGCAGCAGGATCTTGCCGAGGCTCTGCCGGCCCTCCAGCCGGGCGTGCGCGGCGGGGGCGTCGGCGAAGTCGTAGGTGCGGTCGATCCTGGCCCGCAGGGTGCCGTCGAGCAGTCCGGCGAAGAGCGCGCCGGTGCGGGCGGTGAACTCCTCGCGGGTGAGCACGTGGTGGGTGAGGCTGGGCCAGGTGAGCTTCAGCGAGCCCTTCTGGACCAGCGTGAACGGGTCGATCGGGTCGGGCTTGCCGCTGGCGCGGCCGTAGACGACCAGGGTGCCGCGCGGGCGCAGCGAGTCGAGGCTGTCGGCGAAGGTGTCCTTGCCGACCGAGTCGTAGACGGCGTCGGCGCCCGCGCCGTCGGTGATCCGGCGGACCGCCTCGCGGAAGTTCTCCCGGTCGTAGCGGACGACCGCGTCGGCGCCCAACTCGTGGACCAGCGCGGCCTTCTCGTCGGTGGAGACGGTGCCGATGACGTACGCCCCGGCCCGCTTGGCGAACTGGACCAGGAACTGCCCGACCCCGCCGGCGGCGGCGTGCACCACGACCACCTGGCCCTTGGCGACCGGGTGCGAGTCGTGCGCCAGGTAGTGCGCGGTGAGGCCCTGGAGCATCGCGGCGGCGGCCGTGCCGGAGTCCAGGCCGTCCGGCACGGTGGTCGCCAGCCGCACCGGGACGGTGACGAACTCGGCGTAGGCGCCCGGGAGTTCGCCGTAGGCGACGCGGTCGCCGACGGCGAGTTCGGTGACGCCGGGGCCGACCGCGTCGACCGTGCCGACGGCGTCCATGCCCGGGACGAAGGGCAGGGCGACCGGGAAGACGCCCTGGCGGTGGTAGACGTCGACGTAGTTGACGCCGATGACCTCGGTGCGGATGCGGATCTCGCCCGCGGCGGGTTCGGTCACCGGCACGTCGTCGACCTGGAGCTGCTCGGGGCCGCCGGGGGCGTGGACGCGGATCGCCTTCATGGGGTGGTACCTCGGCTGTTCTGGTAGGCGGGTCGGGTGGGAACGGGCGGCGGCGGGGTGCCGCCGCCCGGGTCTTGGGCCGGCGCGGGCGCCGGGGCCGCGGCCGGTGGTGCGGCCGGTGGTGCTGCCGTCGCCGTCGCCGGCGCGGGCCGGTTGGCGAGCAGGCCGCCGCCGATCATCAGTGCCCCGCCCAGCAGTTGCAGCGCCGTCGGCGCGAGGCCGAGCGCCAGCAGGGCGACGAGCACCGTGAAGGCCGGTTCCAGCTGGAGCACGCTCGCGGTCTCCCACGGCCGCAGCCGCTCCAGCGCCAGGTGCAGGGTGACGTAGGCGAGGCAGAAGTTGGTGACGGCGAGCAGGAGTTGGAGGCCGAGGGTGCCGGCCGTCGGGTGCCAGCGCAGCGGGCCGGGCGCCAGCAGCAGGACCGGCAGCAGCACCACCGCCGCCGGGACCAGCCGCCACAGCGCCAGGAGCGGCGCCGGCACCGTGGCCATCAGGGCCTTGGCGGGCAGGAAGGCGAGACCGGCCAGCACCGCGCCCGCCAGCACCAGCGCGTCCCCGCTGCCGACCCCGGTGAAGCCCGCACCGGGGTCGCGCAGCACCACCAGCACCCCGCCGGCCAGGGTCACCGCGAGCCCGGCCGACTGCCGTGCGCGCAGCCGGTCGCCGAGCAGCAGCACCGAGGCCAGCACGGCCGTCGGGCCCTGGAGCTGGATGAGGAAGCCGCCGTTGACCGGGCTGGTCCGGCTCAGCCCGCTGATCACCAGGGCGAGCGAGAGACCGGTGCCGACCACCGAGACGAAGCCCAGCCGCAGCCAGTCCCGCCCGCCGAGCCCGGACGGGACCAGCGGCCGGCGCCGCACCGCAAGCCGTCCGGCCAGCAGCACGGCGCCGATCGACAGGTTGAGCTCGGTGGTCAGCAGCGGGTCGATCTCGCGGGTGACCCGGTTGGCCAGCACGGCGCCGGCGCCGAAGAAGGCGGCGGTCAGCAGCGCGAACGCGTACCCCTGCGTGCGCACGGTGGGCTCAGCGCGCCTTCACGCGGACCGCGTGCCCGCGCTCGACCCCGTACCGGGCGGCGAAGTCGCCCTGGTTGAGGGCGAGTCCGAGCTGGTCGCGGCTGGCGATGTAGGCGAGCGGCTCGCCCTCGCCGGTCTCGCCGAAGGTGCGGCGCAGCGGGGTGGTGATCCGGGTGCCGCCGATCTCGATCTCCAGCTCGGCGTCGAACGCGATGCCCCGGGCGTCCAGGAATTCCCGGGTGATGCTCGTCCAGACGTTCCCGTAGTTCTTGTCGAGAATCGCCACCTCGCCGATTATCCAGTCGCCCTCGACGACCGGCTGGGCGACGTCGAGAAGGACGATGTCGGCCGCCTCGATTTCCTCGCCGATTTCGCTGAAAGGTACTCCGTTGGCGATGTGCGCGGCCGCCGAAATCACGATGTCGCGCCCGTAGAACGTCGGGTCGATGACGGGCCGGCGGACCTTGTCGGCGGTGATCCGGCGGACCTCGGCGACGCCCGCCTCCTTGACGATCCGGGTCAGCAGGCCGTTGTTGGGGGCGAAGTAGGTGTGCCCCTGGGGGGTGCGCAGCCCGATCGCGTTGTCCTGGACGCCGGTGTGCGGGAAGGTGACGCAGGCGAAGACCGCGTCCGCCGGGAAGTAGCGGAACGAGTCGCGGATGTACAGGCCGGCCTCGTAGATGTCGAACGGGGTGACGTCGTGCGTGACGTCGACGATGTTGGCGTGGGGGGCGATGCTGAGCACCATGCCCTTGCAGATGCCGACGGCGTCGTCGACGAGTCCGAAGTCGGTGAGCAGCCCGACGATCGGCCGGGCGGCGAGCAGGCCGGGGCCGGTGGACGGGGCGGGGGTGCTGGCGGGAGCGGACATGCTGAACCCTTTCAGGATTACCGAAACGGGGTGGCGTGCATGACGGTCCGGGATTTTTGCGGCGGTGAATCGCCCGGGTAAAGGACGGTTCAAACGGCCGAGATTGAAGTGAGGCTAGCATCCGGTCGGCCGCGAAGAAAGCTTGTGCTGTTGCGGCTGTATGAAGTCAATTTGAAGAAGTGGAACGATACCGCCCGTTTGCCGGAATATGCCCGGCGGGCGTGCCGCGCCGGGCCGCGGGCGGAAATGGTCCGGGCATGAACCGTCGGGGGCCGGGGCAGCCATGGGGACACCGACTCCCATCCGCCCCCGGAGGTCCCGGATGCCACCACGTCCCCGGCGCGCCCTGCTCGCCGTGCTGCTGACCGTCCTCGCCGTCCTCGGCACCGCCCTGGCGCCGGCCGCGGTGGCCGCCGGCCGCGGCCCCGTGCTGCCCCGCCTGCAGTCGCTGTACGTGCCGATGCCCGACGGCGTCCGGCTCGCCGTCGACGTCTGGCTCCCGGCCGGCACCCGGGCCGGCGACCGGCTGCCCACCGTCCTGGAGACCGAGCGCTACTGGCGCTCCCGGGCCCACTCCGGCGGCATCGAGAACGACCCCCGCTACGGCAGCGCCACCGCCTGGAACGAGCACGGCTACGCCCTCGTCCTCGCCGACCTGCGCGGCACCGGCGCCTCCTTCGGCACCCTGCGCGGCGAGTTGGCCGCCGACCTGATCGCCGACAGCGGCGCCCTCGCCGACTGGATCGCCGCCCGCCCCTGGTCCAACGGCCGGATCGGCACCACCGGCGTCTCCTACGGCGGCGACACCGCGATGCTCGCGCTCGGCCTGCGCAACCCCCACATCACCGCCGCGATCCCGCTCTCCTACGACTTCGACCCCTACGAGGACCTGGTCCGCCCCGGCGGCCTGCTCATCGAGCCCCGGCTCGCCCCCTACGCCCAGCTGCTGCGCATCCTCGACGCGGCCGGCGGCACCACCTGCGACACCGACGAGGAGACCCGGGCGCTGTGCGCCGAGGCCGGGCTCACCGGCGCCTCGCCGAAGCCCGTCGACGGCCCCGACGGACCGGCCCTGCTCGCCGCCGCCCGCGCCGAACACGACGCCAACGTCAACCTGGTCGACCAGGGCCGCGCCGGCGTCCACCGCGACTGGACGGACGGCGCGCAGAGCTGGACGGCCGGCAGCGTCGGCGACCACGCCGCCGCGATCTCCGCCGGCGGCGTCCCCGTCCTCACCGAGGCCGGCTGGCTCGACGCGGGCACGGCGAACGGCGTGCTCTCCCAGTTCGCGGGCCTCACCAACACCCAGGACGACTGGATCGGCCCGTGGAGCCACGGCCGCCTCCACCTCGCCGACCCGTTCCTCCCCAGCCGCCCGCTCACCGGCGACGAACGCCGCGAACTCGCCGAGCGCTCCTACGCGTTCTTCGACCGCTACGTCAAACACCCCGGCCGCCCGGACGGCACCCGCCGGCTGCACTACTACACGTTCAACGAGGGCACCTGGCGCACCACCACCCGCTGGCCCGTCCCCGGCACCCGGACCCGGCGCCTCCACCTCGGCCCCGGCGGCACCCTCGCCGCCCGGCCCTCGCCCACCCCCGCCGCCGACCTCCTGTCCGCCGACCCCGCCACGGTCCCCGGCACCGGGGCGCTCGACCGCTGGAACACCAACCTGACCGGCGACCCGGTCAGCTACCCCGACCGGGCCGCCGCCGACCGCGCCCTGCTCGGCTACACGGGCGAGCCCGTCACCCGGGACACCCGCATCACCGGCCTCGGCCGGGTCACCCTCGACGTCACCGGCCTGTCCGGCACCGCCGACGGCGCCCTCCACGCCTACCTGGAGCACGTCGCCCCGGACGGCCGCTCCACCTACCTCACCGAGGGCCAACTCGCCCTCACCGACCGCGCCGTCGCCTCCACCGCCCCCGACTGGCGCCGTCTGCGCACCCCCCGCAGCTACGCCGCCCCCGTCGCCACCCCCTTCCCCCGGGACACCCCCCAGCGCCTCACCATCGACCTGCTGCCCACCTCCGTCCTGCTGCGCCCCGGCGACCGGATCCGCCTCACCCTCGCCCCCGCCAACCCGTCCTCCTTCGAAACCCGCCCCGCCACCGGTACCCCCGCCTACCTGATCACCCACGGCGGCATCAGCGCGTCGTACCTCGACCTCCCCGTGGTCGGCTGAGGAGGCGCCCGAGGCGGGCAGGCACCGACTCGGCGGCGAACACCGAAGGAACGACACGCATATGACAGATCGTCCGACACCGCGGCCGGCAAGTTGCGGGTGGGCGCCGCGGCGTGATTGGCTGCGGCCCGATGGTCGGCTTCCGCGCAGGCCGGGAGGCCGGGTTCGCGGACGGCCACCCGCTCGCGGTGGAGGGACGGGCGGCGCCCGCCCGCCCGCCTGCGAGCGGGCATGACCAGCGAGCCGGGTGGGGCGGGCGGGTCCGCGCCGGCCGCCCCATTCGGTGGACGACCCCCCCCGGCGGCACGACCGTTCGCCCGTCGCGCACGCGTGCGGCGGGGCCGTGCGGCCGGAAGGGCATCGCCGCCGGAAGGTCACCGTTGCGACACCGATCGCCGCAATCGGCCGAAGACGGGGACAACACGCCACCGGGCGGCTACGGTCGGTCGGGCAGTCGGACGACCCGGGGGGTGGGACATGGCCATGAGTATGTCCATGACGGTGAACGCCCGTCCGGACGCGGGAATGCCGGAGCAGGAGCCCTTCGCCCAGCGCCCCCAGAAGGCCTCGCCGGTGGCCGGCGGAGGCAACCCGCACACCGAGCAGCGGACGGTCGTGCTCACCGCCGAGGAGGAAACGGCCGCCCGGCGCACCGCGGCCCCGGCCGGATCGCACCGCCTCCCGCCCGCCCCGACCGCCGAACTGGTCGGCCGCACCGACGCGTTGGCGGCGGTCGGCGCCGCACTGGACGGCGGCGGAGGACTCGTCACCCAGGCGACGACCCTGCACGGGCTCGGCGGCGTCGGGAAGACCGCCCTGGCCCTGCACTACGCCTACGCGCACCTGGACGACTACGACCTGGTGTGGTGGATCACCGCCGAGTCGCCCGAGCAGCTCGCCGAGGCCTTCGCCGACCTCGCCGTCCACCTGCACCGGGACTGGGCGCTCGCCGAGTCGCCCAACCGGCAGGTCGCCTGGGCGCTGGCCTGGCTCCGGGCGCACGAGCGGTGGCTGCTGGTGTTCGACAACGTCGAGGACCCGGTCCACCTGACGCCCTATCTGGGAAGGCTGCTCGGACGCGGGCACCACCTGGTCACCAGCCGCCGCGCCGACGGCTGGCACGAGGGCATGCGGCCGATCCGCATCGACGTGCTCGACGCCCCGCTCGCCGTCCGGCTGCTGCACCGGGCCGCCGGGCGCGGCGAGGAGACCGACGGGGCGATCGACGCGTCCGAGTGCGACGAGGCCCGGGCCCTCGCCGACGAACTCGGCCACCTGCCGATCGCGCTCGCCCAGGCCGGCGCCCACATCCGGCAGACCGGAACCACCTTCCGCGCCTTCCGGGAGCTGCTGCGCACCGTGGCGCCGTCGACGTCCGGCGCCATGCCGAGCGCCCTCGACACGGTGTCCCGGCTCTGGCGCACCACGCTGCGCACCGTCCAGGAGACCGCCCCGTTCGCCGTCGAGCTGCTGCGCACGCTGGCCTGGTACGCGCCCGAGGCGCTGCCGCGCGAGGCGCTGCTGCCGTTCGGCTCCCGGCGCCCGGACGAGGTGGACACCGCCCTGAAGGTGCTGGCCGACTACAGCCTCGTCACCCTCGGCCCGCGCACGGTGGCCGTCCACCGCCTGCTGCGCAGCACCCTGCGGGCCGGCGACGAGGACCGGAGGGTGTGGGCGCGGGCGGAACGCAACCTCGCCGGCGCGGTGGCACGGCTCTGGCCGCAGGCGGACCAGGCGGTCCGCCGGGCCCTGCTGCCGCACGTGCGGGAGCTGACGACGGCCGGCCGCACCTCGCCGGACCCCACCCCGGAGACGGTCGACCTCTACCGGCTGGCCGCGGCCGAACTCGCCGCGCCGGAGCAGCGGGTCTTCGTGATCCCGCTGGTGACGGCGGTGGTGGAGGGACAGCGCCGGCTGCTCGGCCCGGACCACCTCGACACGCTCGCCTCCCGGGGCCGGCTGGCCGAACTCCACGCCCGGGTGGGCGACCCGGTCAGGGCCGTGGAGCTGTGCGAGGCGGTGGTGGCCGACCGCTCCCGGGTGCAGGGGCCGGACCACCCCGCCGTCCTCGCCGACCGCTTCTCGCTGGCCCACGCCCGCCGCAAGGCCGGCGACCACCGGCGCGCGGTCGAGGAGTTCCGGACCGTGGTGGCGGAGCGGACCCGGGTGCTCGGCGCCGCGCACCGGGAGACCCTGGCCGCGCGCGGCGGCCTGGCGTACGCGCTCCAGCTCGCCGGCCACCACCGCGAGGCGGTGGGCGAGTTCGAGGAGCTGCACGAGTGCCTGGTGCGGGAGCTGGGCGCGGACCACGAGGACACCCTGGCCAACCGCAACAGCCTCGCCTACGCCCAGCTCAGCGCGGGCGAGCACCGGCTCGCCCTGGAGCTCTACGCGCAGGCCGTCGCGGACCGGGCCCGGGTGCTGGGCGCCGACCACCCCGACACGCTCACCAGCCGCGGCTGGCTCGCCGACGCCCACGAGGAGGCGGGCGACCACCCGGCGGCGGTCGCCGGGTACGCGGCGGTCGTCCGCGACCGCACCCGGGCCCAGGGCGCGGACCACGTGCAGACCCTGGAGGCCCGGGCCGGGCTGGTGACGGCGCGGGGCGAGGCGGGGGACCTCACGGACCTGGTGGCCGAGGTGGCGGCGCTGCTGGCCGACTACACCCGGGTGCTCGGCCCGGACCACCCGGAGACCCTCGACGCGCGTTCCGGGCTGGCCTGGGCCCATACGACCGTCGGCGAGCACGGCCGGGCGATGGCCGTCCACGAGGACGTGGTCCGGGACCGCGTGCGGATCCAGGGTCCGGACCACCTGGACACCCTGGAGGCCCGTTCGGACCTGGCGCTCGCCCGACGGGCCGTCGGCGCGCCCAGGGAGGAGCTGTCCGACCGCGAGCGCCTCGTCGAGGACCGGCTGCGCGTCCAGGGACCGCACCACCCGGACACCCTGGCGGAGCGGGAGCGTCTGGTCCGCGCCTGCCAGCTGGCGGGACAGGACGACCGGGCGGTCGGGCTCGCCGGGCTCCTGGTCGCGGACCGGACGCGGGAACAGGGGGCGGACCACCCCGACACCCTGGAAGTGCGGTGGACGCTGGCCTGGCTCTGCTCCAACGCCGGTCGGCACGACCGGGCGACCGCCCTGTTCGAGGTGCTGACGGCCGACCGCACCCGGCTCCACGGCGCCGACCACCCCAAGACGCTCGACACGCGGTGGTGGCAGGCCTGGGCGTGCCGCTCGGCCGGGCAGCACCGCCGGGCGATCGCCCTCTACGAGGCCCTCTGCGCCGACCGGCTGCGGGTCTCGGGCGCGGACCACCCCGAAACCCTGGCCGCGCGTGCCGGGCTGGCCTGGACCTGCGGCGACGCGGCCGAGTACGGGCGGGCCCTCGAACTCCGGGAGGCCCTGCTGGCGGACCGGGAGCGTCTGCACGGTCCGGACCACCCCCGGACGCTCGGCGCCCGGGCCGATGTGGCCCAGGCGCTCGCGAACGCCGGGGACCACGGGCGCGCCGTGGACGCCCATCAGTCACTCGTCGAGCACCGCACACGGACGCTGGGGCCGGCCCACCCGGACGTGCTCGGCACGCGCTGGAACCTGGGCCTCGCCCTCCAGGGCGCCGGCCGGCACCGCGAAGCGATCGAGCACTTCGAGGCGTTGACCGCCGATCAGACCCGTCTGCGCGGCGCGGACCACCCGGACACGCTGAACGCCCGGTTCGGCCTGGGCTCGGCGTGCGCGGCGGCGGGGGACGGCCGGATGGTCGGCCTGTTCGAGGCGCTCCTGGCCGATCGGACCCGGCTCCAGGGGGCGGACCATCCGACGACGCTGAACACGCGGGAATGGCTCGCGTGGGCCTGCCACCTGACCGGTCGGGCCGATCGGGCGGCCGAGCTCTACGACCTGCTGGTGGCGGACCACGTGCGGGTGCAGGGCGCGGACCACCCCGCGACGCTCGGCACCCGTTCGGAGCAGGCCGAGGTGGCCCGTGCGCGGGGCGATCACCGGCGAGCCCGGGAACTCTACGAGCGACTGCTCGCCGACTGCGCCCGGGCGCTGCCGGCGGGCCATCCCAGGACGTTCTGGACGCGCCGTTCACTGGCGCGGGCCTGCGCGGACGCGGGTGACCACCATCGTGCGACGGCCCTCCTGGAAGAACTGGCGGCCGACTGGGAGCGGGCGAGGGGAGCCGATCACGAGGAGACGCTGGCCGCCCGGTGGAGTCTCGCCCTGGCGTACCGGAAGGCCGGCGCGTACGGCCGGGCGCTGGAGCACCACCGGGCCGTGGTCGCGGACCGGATCCGGGTGACCGGCGCCGACCGGCCCGCGACCCTCCTCGCGAGGTACGGACTGGCCTGGGCCCACCAGGACGCCGGTGAGCCGGCCCGCGCGGCGGAGCTCCACGAGGAGCTGCTGCGGGACCGGATCAGGATCAACGGGACGGATCACCCGCTGACCCTGGAGGACCGGTCCGCGCTGTTCCACGCGCTCCTTCTCGCCGGCCGCTCCCGCGAGGCGCTCGCGGGGTACGCGGCCCTTCTGGAGGACCGGATCCGGATCCAGGGCCCCGACCACGGCGACACGCTCGACGAGCGCGCGCAGCGGGCCTGGGCCCTGGGCCAGGCGGGGAGCCACCGGGAGGCGTGGGAAGCCCATGAGGCGCTGCTGCGTGACCGGCTCCGCGTCCAGGGACCCGACCACCTCGACACCCTCGGGACCCGGTCCGGCGTGGCGTACAGTCTCGGACGCCTCGGCAGGGTCCGCGAGGCGCTCGCCGCGAGGGAGGCCCTGGCCGCGGACCGGGCCCGGATCCAGGGGGCCGAACACCCCGACACGCTGGACGCGCGCTCCTGGGTGGTGGCCCTCCGCCGGGACTGCGGTGAGCACCGTGCGGCCGCCGGGCTCTACGAGGCCCTGGTCGCGGACCGGGCCCGGATCCAGGGCCCGGACCACCCCGGCACGCTCGCCGAACGCCGTCACCGGGGCGTCGGCCACCGCCAGGCGGGCCGGTACCGCAGTGCGGTGCGCGAGCGCGAGCTCCTGGTGGACGACACCACCCGGCTGTGCGGACCGGAACACCCGGACACCCTCACCGACCGGGCCAACCTGGGCCACGCCCTGCGGTGGGGCTGGGAGCACGCCGCGGCCGCCGAGGTCTACGAGTCCGTCCGGGCCGACCTCGCCCGGCTGCGCGGGCCGGGCCATCCGGCCACGCTGGACGCCCTGGACAACGTCGCGCTCAACCTGCGCCTGGCCGGGCGGTACCCGGAGGCGGTGGCCCGCTACCGGGAGCTGGTCACCGTGGCGGCGGGCGCCCTCGGCCCGGAGCATCCGGTCGTGCTGCAGGCCCGCTCGGACCTCGCGGTCACCCTGCGGGACGCGGGGGAGCACGGCGCGGCGGGGGACGCGCTGACCGCGCTGCTGGCCGACTGGGAGCGGGTGCTGGGCCCCGGCCACCCCGGGCTCTTCCCGGTCGGGCGGCGCCTCGCCCACGCCCTCCGGCTGGCCGGCGACCCCGCCGCGGCCGTGACCGTGCTGGCCCCGCTGGCCGACCGGGCGGCGCGGATGCTGGGCGCGGCGCACCCGGAGGCGGTGGAGACCCGGGCGGCCCACGCCCTGCTGCTGGCCCTCGGCGAGCGGCCGTTCCGCGCGGTGGTGCTGCTGGGGGTGCTCGTCGAGGAGTGCGTGGAGAGCCGCGGCCCGGGGCACCCGCTGACCCTGCGGGTGCGTCAGGACCTCGCGTTCGCCCGGCACCTGGCGGGTGACCACACCGGGGCGGTGCGGACCTACGACACCGTGGTCGCGGACTCCGGGCTGTGGCCCGAGCCGCCCCTCGCGGGCGCCGCCGCGCTGCTCGCGGCGGGACACCGGACGGGCGACCAGCCGACGGTGGCCGTCGGCAGCCGCCGGACCGGCGACGCCCCGCCGCTGCCCACGCTGATGGCCGGCCTCGCCCGGGCGCTGGCGGCGAGCGGTCGCACCGGAGCGGCGCGGGAGCTGCTGCTCGCCACCTGCGCGGGACGCGACGCGCTGATGGGACCGGAGCACCCGCTCGCGGCCGAGAGCCGGGAGGGGCCGGCGGCCCTGACGGCGGGCGGGGCGCACGCCGGACCGGTCGCCGAACTGCCGCCCGCCCCCGCGGCCCCGGAGCCTCCCCCCGGTACGGCGTGCGCCCCGCGCCCCCGGCCGGAGCGGTCCGCGGTGCCCGTCGCGCCCGCCGTCCCGGTGGCGTGGCGGCCCCGGATCACCCTGCTCGACGAGCCCGAGGTGGGCGTCCCGGCCCGGCTGAGCCTGCGGCTGGAGGCGGCCGGTGACCAGGCCGGGGCCGATCCGGCCCGGCTGCCGGAGCTGCACCTGGTGGCCGCGCCGCTCTCCGACGCGGTGATCGAACCGCCCGTCGCCGACTACCTCCCCTCGGGCGGGCCGGCCGCGTTCGCCCTGACCCCGGCCGTGCCGGGGCCGCACCGGGTCCGGTTCACCCTCTTCGACCGGGGGTTCGGAGTCGCGCTGCAGGACTTGGTGGCCGTCGTCGACGTCGCTGCGGCGGCCGACGGCGAGGAACACGGACAGGAGCAGGAGTAGCCACGTGCCCCGGGACCTCGTCGTCGAGATCCGGCAGAACCCCTCCGCCGACTACACGGTGCTGCCGCGCCAGGGCGGGCCCGTCGACCGGCCGGGCCCGCGGCGGGCGGAGCCGCTGGACCTGAAGGTCTCCCTGCGCCGCCACGGCACCGCCGACCTGCTGCACATGGCGGTCAACCGGGCGGGCGTCCGGGAGCCGCTGACCCGCGGTCACCACGCGTACCTGGACGTCTCCGCGGGCCGGCTGCTCCAGCTGGGCGCGCGGATACGGCGGGCCTGGAAGGAGCAGCTGGTCGAGTACCCGGTGCTGGACGAGGACGGGATGCCGCTGGGCTACCCGTTCGCGTCGGCCGTCGACCTGTCCGAGTGGAGCCCGCTGGCCCGGAGCCGGACCGAGGAGCTCCTGGAGGAGGGGCGGTTTGCCTTCGACGAGATGCTCGCCGGGCCGGGGCGCGATCTCGGCGAGCTGCGGGCGTTCCTCACCGGGACGCTCACCGAGGAGGGGCCGCTGCGGGTCAGCTTCGACTCCGACCTCCATCTGCCCTGGCCGATGATGGCCGTGACGGTCGGCCAGGGGGAGCCGTGGCAGGACTTCCTCGGCTACCGGCACCAGATCGAGCAGACCGGGGCCGCCTACCCCCGGGCCCAGGCGTCCTACCCGCCCCGGACCCGCGCGGTGACCAGCCTCAACACCGACAGCGCCCTGGAGTCGGTCGGCCGGGCGCCGGAGGTGCGCAAGCTGCTGGAGGAGCGGACGGAGCTGACCGTCCGCACCGAGTCGACGCGCTTCCTGGAGGCCTTCTCCGGGGCGGTGCTCGACGAGGACCTCATGTACTTCTGGTGCCACGGCCAGTTCGTCGCCAACGGTTCCTTCTACACCCAGCTGAGCGTGCGGCTCTCGGATCCGCGGGACATCGACGCGGACCTGGTCCGCCGGCTGCGCCGGAACCACCAGGACGTGCCCGAAGCCCTGTTCCGGCCGTTCGTGCTGCTGAACGCCTGCTTCGCCGGGCAGTCGGCCGAGGCCGAGCTGGAACACCTCGGCCGGGCGCTCGTGGAACTCGGGGCCAGCGGCGTGCTCGGGCCCCAGATCGAGATCCCGCAGGTGTTCGGGGCGGAGTACGCCTTCGCCTTCCTCGACCTGTACCTCTCGGGACAGGCCACGGCGGGCGAGATCACCTGGTGGCTGGCCCGCCGCTTCGCCGACGTCCACCGCAATCCGCTCGCCCTCACCTATTCCCTGCACTGCGGGATTGACAGCATGCTGGAGCTGACGCCGTGACCCATGCCGTGGTGGACCTCGACGAGGACGGACGACTGCTCGTGCCGGGCACCCGCACGCCGGTGCCGGAGGCCCGGGTGGCCGAGCACCTGGCCCGCCATCTGAAGGTGCCGGAGCGGGCGACCGACCTGTACGTGTACGTGCACGGCTGGCAGACCGGCGCGCAGGCGGCCGGGCGGGCGGCGGACGCCCTGATCGCGCGGGCCGTCGACCTGGCGCGGACGGCGCCGGCGGCGTACCCGGGGCTGACGGGGCGCGGGTACCGGCCGTGGTGCGTGGTGGTGCGCTGGCCGTCGTCGAGCCTGCCCTCGCCGGCCGGGTACCGGCGGATCCGGGACCGGGCGCACGCGATGAGCGGGCCGGGGCGCGGGCAGGCGGGGTTCGTGATCGGGCACCTGCTCGGCTACCTGGACGCGACCCGCGGGCGGCCGGACGCCCCGGAGGTGCTGGCGAACCGTTCGGGGCAGTACCTGCACCTGGTGGGGCACTCCTTCGGCGGCCGGTTCCTGTGCGAGGCCGTGCAGTGGGCGGCCGAGCGCCCGGCGGCCGGGCCGCGGGTGCTGGGGTGGAGCGGGCGGACGGATCCGGCGCGGCCGTTCACGGTGGACAGCGCGCTGGTGTTCCAGATGGCCGCGCCGCGGGACGCCTTCGACCGGTTGTTCCCGCGGCTGTTCCGGGCACCGGAGCGGCCGGAGGGGCGGCCGGCCCGGCCGGGCGCGCCGTTGCGCGGGCCGCTGGTGCTGACGCACTCGCGCTGGGACCGGGCGACCGGCTTCTGGCACCTGCGGGCCGAGGGGCAGCCGGGGATCGGGCACTCGGGGGTGGGGACGGCGCCGGTCCGGCAGTTCTCGACCACGCTGCTCGCCACGCACACGCCGTACCCGAAGCGGGTGCTGGACCACCCGATCGTCAACGTCGACGCGGGCAGGGTGTTCCGGGGGAGCGCGGCGGGGCGCAGACTGGCACCGGCGGGCGCGCACTCCGACTTCCAGCACCCGGAGTCGGCCCACCTCCTGCTGAGCCTGGCGGCCTACTCCCGGTGAGCCGGCGCGCCGTCGGGCCGGCCGTCGGCGCTATCGTCCGATTGCCCGATTCGGCCGCGGTCCTCATCTGATGATCACCTGTCCGCCGGCATCGTGACGCCCCCCGTACGGCGCCGTGCCGTCCAATACCGTCCGTACACAGCCGGTGCCCGCGCCGGTGCAGCCCAGCGTACGGAAGGCAGTCCAGACCCATGGCTCGCACAGACGACCAGGCCTCGCACGACCAGCAGTTCCGGGATGCCGCGACCCGGCTCGGGATGGGCCGCCGCCGCTTCCTGACCGTCACCTCGGCGGCCGCCGCGCTGGCGTTCACCACCAACCTGCCGAACGCGCACGCCGCGGACGCCGAGATCGCGCCCCGCACGCTGACCGAGAACCCGTTCACCCTCGGCGTCGCCTCCGGCGACCCGCTCAGTGACGCGGTCGTGCTCTGGACCCGTCTCGCGCCCCGCCCGCTGGAGCCCGGCAACGGCCTGCCGCCGGCCGGCGTGGTCAAGGTCGACTGGGAGATCGCCCGGGACGAGCACTTCCGCAAGGTCGCCCGGCGCGGCACCGCCAAGGCCCACGCCGAGTTCAACTACACGGTGCACGTGGACGTCGACGGCCTCGACGCGGACCGCGTCCACTGGTACCGCTTCAAGGTCGGCTCCTGGATCAGCCCGGTCGGCCGGACCCGCACCTCCCCGGCGCGCGGCCGCCGGATCGAGGAGGTCCGCTTCGGCCTGGTCTCCTGCCAGGCCTACGAGGACGGCTACTTCACCGCCTACAAGCACCTCGCGAACGAGGACCTCGACGCCGTCTTCCACGTCGGCGACTACATCTACGAGTACGGCATCGACGCCGTCGGCGGCGACCGCAAGTACACCGACCGCAACCTGCCGTCGCTGTTCAACCACGAGACCACCACCCTGGAGGACTACCGGCTGCGGTACGCCCTCTACAAGGCCGACCCCGACCTCCAGGCCGCGCACGCCGCGCACCCCTGGTTCGTCACCTGGGACGACCACGAGGTGGAGAACAACTACGCCGCCGGCATCCCGGAGAAGAACCAGTCGGTGGAGGCCTTCGTCGCCCGCCGCGCCGCCGCCACCCGCGCCTACTGGGAGAACATGCCGCTGCGCATGCCCCGGCCGGACGCCACCGACCTCAAGCTCTACCGCCGTCACCACTACGGCAAGCTGGCCCAGTTCGACATCCTCGACACCCGCCAGTACCGCTCCGACCAGGCCAACGGCGACGGCTGGCAGTTCCCCACCCCGGAGTCGGAGGACCCGGCCCGCACGCTGATGGGCGCCACCCAGGAGCGCTGGCTGCTGGAGGGCTTCCGCAAGTCCAAGGCGGTGTGGAACGTCGTGCCGCAGCAGGTGGTCTTCTCCCGGCGGAAGAACACCACCGAGGCGAAGTCCCGGCTCTCCATGGACGCCTGGGACGGCTACCCGGCCGCGCGCGAGCGGCTGCTGGCCGGCGTCGAGGACATCGGCGTGGAGAACCTGGTCGTCCTCACCGGTGACGTGCACGTCGCCTACGCGATGGACGTCAAGCGCGACTTCGACGACCCGGACTCGCGGACCGTCGGCGTCGAGATCGTCGGCACCTCGATCGCCAGCGACGGCGACGGCGCGGAGCACCCGGGCAACTGGGCCACCCTGACGGCCGCCAACCCGCACATGAAGTTCTACGACGGGCGGCGCGGCTACACCGCGATCACCCTGAACGAGGAGCACGCGCGGGCCGACTACCGGGTGATCTCGCACATCACCCGCCCGGGCGGCACGGTCAGCACGGCCGCCTCCTTCGTCAGCGAGGCCTACAACCCGGGCATGCAGCGCGTCTGACGCCCGGCCCCTTCCCGGCCACCGGCCCGGGCGTACCGTCTTCCGACGCGGTACGCCCGGGCCGGTCCCGTGTCCGCCCCCGGCGCCCCGTCCCCCGTCCCCCGTCCCCCGGCGCCCCGCCCTGCCACGCCCCGCCTCCCCTCGCCGCGAGGCAGGGTTCGTGGACGATGCGGAGGTGTCGTGAACCTGCGGTGATCGGCCGTTGATCGGCCGTAGAGCAGGGCCGTGGAGCATCTGCGGGCAGGGGAACCCGGCTCGGCGGTCACCACCGCCCGGCGCCGTCCTCGGCGCACCGCCCCGGCGGCCCGAGCCCCTGGTCCCCGGTAGTTGGCCAACCCACGGAAGGCGGACGGAGCATGGACGGCGTTCACACCCTGCAGTCGGCGGCGGGCTTCGGAGAGCTGCTCAGGATCCGGCGCGAGCGCATCGGCCTGACCCAGCAGGTCCTCGCCGATCACGCGACCCTGAGCGTCCGGGCGATCCGCGACATGGAGAGCGGACGGGTGCAGCGCCCCCGGCAGGAGACGGTCCGGCTGCTGGCCGACGCGCTGCGGCTGGAGGGCCGCAGCCGCTCGGTGTTCGAGGCGGCCGCACGCCGCCAGGCGCTCGCCGAGGAGCCGCGCGACGAGCCGGCCGCCCCGCCGGTGGCCCGCGGCGCGATCGTCGGCCGCGAGCCGGAGACGGACGTGCTGACCGAGGCCCTGGCCGTGCACGGCGACCGGCTGGTCACGGTGACCGGCCTCGGCGGGGTCGGCAAGACCCGGCTGGTGCTGGAGGCGGCCCGCCGGCTGCACCTGTCGGCCCACTGGTCGGTGCGCTGGACGGACTGGGCCCGCCAGCCCGGGATGGGCCCCGAGCGCCGGGACGAGCTGGTCCGGGCGATCGGCAGCCGCCCCACCCTGCTGGTCCTGGACGGCGCCGACAGCGGTGTGGAGCCCGCCCTGCTGGACGAGCTGTTCCAGCGCTGCCCCGGCCTGCGGGTGCTGATCACCGCCCGGGTCGCGCAGCCGCTGCCCGGCGGCCAGGTGATCCCGCTCGCCCCGCTGCCCACCCCGGGGCCGGAGCTCGACCACGATCCGGCGGCGCTCGCCGAGGTGGGCGCCGTCCGGCTGCTGCTGTCGCACCTGCGCCGGCTGCGCCCCGGCTACCGGCTGGAGCCGGAGGAGGCGCCGGCGGTGGCCGCGCTCTGCCGGCTGCTGGACGGCCTGCCGGGCGCGCTGGAGCTGGCCGCGGCCTGGTCGACCGTGCTCTCGCCGCGCCAGCTGGTGGCCAGGCTGGCCGAGGGACCGTTCCAGCTGGCGCCGCCCCCGGCCGGGTTCGGCGGGAGCGGTGGGGTCGGCGAGGCGCTGGACGCGGCGCTCGACCGGCTGACGCTGGGCCAGCGCGACCTGCTGGCCCGGCTGGCCGCCGAACCGGGCGACTGGTCGGGCGAGGACGCCGTCGAGCTGAGCGGGCGGCCGCCCCAGGAATCGCTGGCCGCCGTGCACGAGCTGCTGGCGAGCGGGCTGATCCGCAGCGTCCCCGCCCGCGACGGCGTGCGCTTCACCGTGCTGAACCTCTGCCGCCGGCTGTTCGGCGCCGCCGGGGCGTACCCGGTGCTGGCGGCCGCGAGCTGACCGCGCCCCCGCCGCGGATACTGCCCGTCACTTGCCGGGCGAGCTGCCGGTCCGCCCGCCGGATCCTCCCTAGCGTTCTGTCCGTCACCCACCGCCCCATCACTGACCGACCCATCACTCACCGACACAGAGGGTTTGCGCCGTGGACCAGTTGGAGCAGCAGCGCGCCGAGGCCGAACCGCCCGGGCTGGAGGTCGTCGTGACGACGATGGCGTCGGATTCGCACACCTGGAACCTGGTCTTCCTGCAACTGCTGCTGGAGGAGCTGGGCCACCGGGTCACCAACCTGGGCGCCTGCGTGCCGGACGAACTGCTGGTCTCCGAGTGCCGCCGGACCGCACCCGACCTCATCGTGCTGAGCAGCGTCAACGGCCACGGCTACCACGACGGCCTGCGGGTGATCCGCGCCCTGCGCGGCTGCCCCGAGCTCTCCGGCACGCCCACGGTGATCGGCGGGAAGCTCACCATCGCCGGGCCCGGCGATCCGGACCGGCAGCGCTCGCTGCTCGCCGCCGGGTTCGACGGCGTCTTCGAGGAGGGCCGCTCGGTCGCCGACTTCCGTGCCTTCGTGGGCTCGCTGCCCACCGCCGCCCTGCCCGTGGCGAGCGTCTCCCGGGGCCCGCGGTGAGCGCCGTCACCGCCGCACCGGGCGGCTCCCTCCCCGCCGGAGCGGGCTTCGGCGCCTTCGTCGCCCGGGCCCGCGCCGCCGGCGCCCTGGTCGTCCAGCCCCGGATGGGCATGGCCGACCCGCTGCGGATGCGCGAGGGCCTGCTCGCCACCCGGGACGCCGACGCCGTCACGGTGGGCACCATCACCCTGGACAGCTACACCCGCACCGGCGACCTCGCCGCCGCCCGCCGCGCCCTGGCCGACGGGGTGGGGCTGAACGGCTACCCGATCGCGGGCCACCCGGTGGACGTCACCCGGGCGGTGCTGCGCGGCCTCGCCGGCGCGGGCTTCCCGGTGCAGGTCCGGCACGGCTCGGCGCGGCCCGAGCACATCGTCCGCGCGCTGCTCGCGGTCGGCCTGGACGCCACCGAGGGCGGCCCGGTCTCGTACTGCCTGCCGTACAGCCGCACCCCGCTGCGCGAGGCGGTGGAGAGCTGGCGGCGGAGCTGCGAACTGCTGGCCTCGATCCGGGAGTTCGGCGCCGAACCGCACCTGGAGACGTTCGGCGGCTGTCTGATGGGCCAGCTCTGCCCGCCGAGCCTGCTGATCGCGGTGAGCGTGCTGGAGGCACTGTTCTTCCGCCAGCACGGGCTGCGCAGCATCTCGCTCAGCTACGCCCAGCAGCCCGACCCGCGGCAGGACGAGGAGGCGCTGACCGCGCTCGGCCGGCTCGCCGGGGAGCTGCTGCCGGACGTCGACCACCACCTCGTGCTCTACGCCTACATGGGCGTCTTCCCGCGCACCCCCGGCGGCGCCCGGCTGCTGCTGGAGGACGCCGCCCGGCTGGCGGTGCGCACCGGGGCGGCCCGGCTGATCGTGAAGACGACGGCCGAGGCGCACCGGATCCCGACCGTCGCCGAGAACGTCAGGGCCCTGGAGACGGCCGCCGCGGCCGCGGGCACCGAGCAGCCGCGCCCGCCGCGCGCCGTGCCCGAGACCGGCATCGAGGCGGAGGCGCGGGCGCTGATCGGCGCCGTGCTGGAGCTGGACGCCGACATCGGCCGGGCGCTGGTCCGCGCCTTCGCGGCGGGCTACCTGGACGTGCCCTACTGCCTGCACCCCGACAACGCCGGGCGGGCCCGCAGCTCGCTCGGGCCGGACGGGCGGCTGCACTGGTCCGACGTCGGCGCGATGCCGATCGCCGGCCTGTCCGGCGGCCCGCGCCCGCCGATCCTCGGCTCCGCCGACCTGCTCGGCGCGCTCTCCCACGTCCAGTGGAGCTACGACAGCCACGCCGCCGGCGCCCCGCACCTCGCCACCCGGCACCTCGACAGCCCGCACCTCGACACCCCGGACCTCGCCTTCGACCGCACACCCGCCGCACCACGAGAGTTGGGACTCACCACGCCATGACCACCGACGGGCCCACCCCCGCGACCGCCGCCGCGAAGCTCCCGGACCCCGGCCGCCACCTGACCTCCCCGTCCACCCGCGCCGCGCTGCGGATCCAGCACCACCTGCTCTCCGCCGCCCGCGACCACCTGCGCGGCCGGGGCTTCACCGAACTGCTCCCGCCGATCATCGGCCCGGTCACCGACCCCGGTTCGCGCGGCTCCAAGCAGGTCGACGTCGACTTCTACGGCCACCGCTACAAGCTGATGACCAGCGCGATCCTCTACAAGCAGGCCTCGCTGCTGGCCTTCGACAAGATCTTCTGCATCGCGCCGAACGTCCGGCTGGAGCCGCTGGAGACCGCCGGGACCAGCCGCCACCTGGCCGAGTTCCACCAGCTCGACGTTGAGGTGGCCGGGGCGAGCCGGGACGACGCCGTGCAGCTCGTCGAGGAGCTGGTGGTCCACATGGTCGCCGCCACGGTGCGCGAGCTGCCCAAGGAGTTCGCCGAACTCGGCCGCGACACCGCGGCGTTCGCCGAGCTGCTGAAGGGCTCCTTCGGCCGGATGCGGCACTCCGAGGCGGTCGCCGAACTCCGGGGCCTGGGCCACCCGCAGAGCCCGGACGCCGAACTCGACTGGGCCGGTGAGGCGTTGCTCTCCGGCCGGCGGGACCGGCCGTTCTTCGTCACCGACTACCCCAAGGGCTCGCGCGGCTTCTACGACCGGGAGAACCCCGAGCACCCGGGCCTGCTGCGGAACTTCGACCTGATCGCGGCCGAGGGCTACGGCGAGCTGTGCAGCGGCAGCCAGCGCACCAACGACTACGCCGAGATCGTCACCCGGATGCGCGAGACCGGGGAGAACCCGCAGAAGTACCGCTGGTACCTGGACCTGGTCCGCGAGGGCGTGCCCGGCAGCGCCGGCTTCGGCATCGGCGTCGAGCGGCTGACCCGCTACGTCGCCGGTCTGGACGCGGTCTGGCAGGCCAGCGCGTTCCCGAAGGTGGCGGGGGTGGTCTCGCCGTGAGCGACCTCAGCGCCCCCGGGTTCCCGGAGGAGGAGGTCCGGCAGCGGGCCAGGACCGGGACGGCGGCGGCCTTCCCGCCGCCCGGCAGCTACGGGCAGGTGCTGTTCGGCGCCGAGCGCCCGGCCGGCGGATCCGGCCCGGCGGACACCCCGGACGCCCTGGACGCGCTGCGGATCGTGCCGCCGGTCTTCGTGCCGCAGCGGCTGGCCAAGCTGATCGACCTGGGCCGCGAGCCGGACTACCGGGACGTCGAACTCGCCACCACCATCGGCGGGTTCGAGTCGGCCCTGCCGGTCTACGTGTCCGCGACCGGCTCCACCCGGGCGGCCGGCGGGGACCTCGGCCTGGCGCTGAGCCGGCAGGCGGGCGCGCTCGGCCTGCCGATGGTGATCGGTGAGAACGTCGTCCCGGTGAACGGCTACGGCCGGCTCGGCGAGGCCGCCGACCGCGCCCTGCTCGGCCGGCTGCGCGCCTACGCCGAGCACCTGCCGGACGGGCTGGGCGGGGTGGCCGTCCAGCAGTCCACCGAGGACGCCGACGCCGAGGTGTGGAACCTGCTGTACAGCGACCCCGCGGCCCTTCCGCTGCTCGAATCCGGGCGCCTGGCCTTCGAGTTGAAGGTCGGACAGGGGGCGAAGCCGGGGCTCGGCGGCATGACCGTCCTGGAGCCGGACGCCGCCGCCCGGCTCGGCGACCGCTACGGCCTGGACCCGGTCTTCGGCGAGGACGGCCGGGTGCTGCGCGCCGGCACCCCGGGCACCTTCACCGCGGAGATCCTGCGCCAGCAGATCCGGCTGATGCGCAACAACTTCCCCCGGGCCCGGGTCTGGGTGAAGCTGCACCCCGGCCGGGACGTCGCCGAGGCCGCCCGGGTGGCCGCCGAGGCGGGCGCCGACGCCGTCACCGTGGACGGCGCGGAGGGCGGCACCGGCTGGGCGCCGGGGGTCTTCCCGGCGCAGGTCGGGCTGCCGCTGGCGGAGTGCCTGCGCCGGCTGGCGGCCGCCGGGCCGCCGCCCTGCCTGCTGGTCTCGGGCCGGATGTGGGAGGGCGGCCGGGCGGTCAAGAGCCTGGCGCTGGGCGCCCGTGCGGTGGGCCTGGGCCGGGCGGCCCTGCTGGCCGCGGCGGAGGACCCGCAGGCGGGGCTGATCCGTTTCGCCGACTGCCTCGCGCTCGAACTGCGGCTGCTGATCAGCGCGCTCGGGAAGTACGCCCCGGCCGCCCTGGACCGGGCCGACGTGTGGTCCCCGGATTTCTCCCGGGATTTCCCCCGGGAATTCTGAGCCGCATTCCGCGACAACCGAAGACCGTTTTCCCCCGAGCCCGCCGAGGCGCCCCGTGCGCCCCGGCGGGCCGGTCGCGTTTCCTCAAGTCGCCTTAACCAAGCGGCAGTTGAAACTGCCGATGATCTTCCGGGAGTTCTGCCGATCGGCCCCGGAAAGCCGCCCTAGGGTCGAGACCACTGCCCGCAGCGTCGTCAATTCATCGGGGTTGGATGATGGAATCTCGCGGTTTCCCCTTCATGTCCGTCGCGCACCGGTATCCGGACCGGCCGGCCGTACGGCTCGGCGCCCGGACCCTGCGCTACCGGGAGCTGGACGAGCTGAGCGGCGCCCTCGCCGCCCGGATCGCCCCCGGGCGGACGGTGGCCGTCACCGGCCGCGACCGGCTGGACCACCTGGTCGGCCTGCTCGCCGCCCTCCGGGCCGGGGCCACCTACCTGCCGCTGGACCGGGAGGCCCCCGAGGAGCGCAACCGCTGGATCCGCGAGGACGCCGGCGCCGGTCTCGCCCTCACCGACGGCGAGCTCGTCCGCCTCGCGCCCGCCGACGGGCCCGAGGCCGCGCCCGCCCCCGGCTACCTCATCTACACCTCCGGCACCACCGGCCGCCCCAAGGGCGTGCACGTGCCGCTGGACGCGCTGACCGGGCACCTGACGGCCGCCGTCGACCGCTTCGGCCTCACCGCCGACGACGTCGTGCTGCACCTCGCCCGCCCCACCGTGGACGTCGCCGTCGAGCAGGTGCTCACCACCCTGTCCGCCGGGGCCTGCCTGCTCGTGCCCGAGCAGCACCTGCTCGGCCCGGACGCCCTGCTGGACCTGCTGGACGCCGAGGGCGTCACCGTGGCCAACCTCCCGGCCGGCTACTTCCAGGAGGTGGTGACGGCCCTGCGCTCCCGCGCCCGGGCCCCGCGCACCCTGCGCCTGATGATCTCCGGCAGCGACCGGCTCTACCCGGACACCGCGGCCGTCTGGTGGACCGCCACCGGAGTGCCGCTGCTCAACGCCTACGGGCCCACCGAGACCGTGGTCACCGCCACCGTCCACGAGCTGTCCGGCGCCCCGCGCACGGAGCCGGTCCCGATCGGCACCCCGCTGGGCGAGCGCCGCGCCTACGTCCTGGACGACCGGCTGCGCCCGGTCACCGGGCCCGGCGAGAGCGGCGAGCTCTACCTCGGCGGGCCGCTGCTCGCCTCCGGCTACCACGGCCGCCCCGGCCTGACGGCGGGCCGGTTCGTGGCGGACCCGTTCGCGCCCGAGCCGGGCGCCCGGATGTACCGCACCGGCGACGTCGTGCGCCGTGAGGGCCCGGACGCCCCGCTGGAGTTCGTCGGCCGCGCCGACCACCAGCTGAAGATCCGCGGCTTCCGGGTCGAGCCCGGCGAGATCGAGCAGCTGCTCGCCGCCCGCCCCGGCGTCACCGGCGCCGTGGTCGTCGCCCACGAGGGCCGGCTCGCCGGCTACGTCACCGGCGACGCCCCCGACCCCGCCGCACTCCGCGCCCACCTGGCCGAGCGGCTGCCCGAGCACATGGTCCCGGCCACCGTCACGGTGCTGGACGCCTTCCCGCTGACCGCCGGCGGCAAGACCGACCGCGCCGCGCTGCCCGAGCCGCAGGCCGCCCCGGCCGCGCCGGACGCCGCCCCGGCCGGCCGCCCGCTGCGCACCCCCGCCGAGCAGCTGATCGCCGCCGTCTGGGCGGACGTGCTGGGTGTGCCCGAGGTCGGCGCCGACGACAACTTCTTCCACCTGGGCGGGGATTCGCTCACCGCCGTGCGGGTGGTCGGCCGGGTCTTCGACGTCTTCGGGATGATCTCCCCGTACACCATCTTCGACGCCCCGACCCTCGCCGAGTTCGCCGCCGCCGTCACCGCCGCCGCCGACGGCGAGCGCCCGCCGCTGATCCGCACCGGCGCCGCCCGCGCGCCGCTGTCCCCGAACCAGCGCGGGCTCTGGTTCCTCGACCAGTGGAACCCGGGCGCGCCCACCTACGTCGTGCCCTGGGTGTTCCGCTTCGCCGGCCCGGCCGACGCGCAGCTGCTGCGGCTGGCCCTGGAGGGCGTGGTGGCGCGGCACGAGGCGCTGCGCACCACCTTCGAGCTGGCCGAGGACGGCCCCCGTCAGCTGGTCCACCCCGCCGTGGACGTGCCGTTCGCGGTGACCGACACGGAGGCCGGGCGGGTCGACGCACTGGTCGCCGAGGCCGCGCTGGTCCCCTTCGACCTGGAGAGCGGCCCGCTGCTGCGCGCCCACCTCTACCGCACCGGGGACACCTCCACCCTGCTGCTGCTCTGCCACCACATCGTCTGGGACGAGGGCTCGCTGCCCGTCCTGGAGGGCGAACTCGCCGCCCTGTACGAGGCGCTGGCCGCCGGCCGCCCGGCCGCCCTGCCCGAGCCCGCCGTCCAGTACGCCGACTACAGCGCCTGGCAGTACCGGGACCCGGCCCACGCCGAGCGCCAACTCGCCCACTGGCGCGAGCACCTGGCCGACGCGCCGACCGAACCCGCGCTGCCCACCGACCACCCCCGGCCCGAGGTCCAGCGCTTCCGCGGCGACTTCCACCGCTTCGCGATGCCGCGCCCGGTCGCCGAGGCGGTCCGCGCGCTGGCCCGCAGCGAGGACGCCACCCCGTTCATGGTCCTGCTGGCCGGTCTGGCGCTCACCCTGCACCGCCGCACCGGACAGCGCGACCTGGTGCTCGGCTCCCCGGTGAGCCTCCGCGGCAGGGCCGAACTCGACGCCCTGGTCGGTTACTTCGTCAACCTGCTGCCGCTGCGGGTGCGGGTCGGCGAGACCATGGACTTCCGTCAACTGGTCCGGCACGTCCGCGAGGTGGCGATCGCCGGCTACCGCCACCAGGAGGCGCCGTTCGACGACATCGCGGCGAGCGTCCTGGAGGACCGCCCGGAGGACCGCGCCGAGAACCGCAACCCGCTCTGCCAGGTGCTGCTGGAACTCCACCCGCTGGACACCCGCCCGCTGACCGTCGGCGGTGTCGAGGTGACCCGCGAGCTGTACTCCAACCCGGTTTCCCGCTTCGACCTGTCGATCTCCGTCGACGACCGGGGCACCGACTTCACCGGCCGCTTCGAGTACGACTCCGACCTGTTCGACGCCGCCACCATGGCCGAGCTCTGCGAGGCCTGGCTCGGCACCCTCGCCGCCGCCGTCGGGACGCCGGTGCACGCCCTGGTCGGGGCCCGGGCCGCCGAGGCCCCCGCGGCGACCGCCCTGGTCTGCGGCGAACAGCGCCTTTCCTACGGCGAGCTGGACACCCGGGCGAACCGGCTCGCGCACCACCTGGCCGCCGGCGGGACCGGCCGCGGCGACACCGTCGCCGTGCTGGTCGACCGCGGGCCGGACCTGGTGGTCGCCCTGCTCGCCGTGCTCAGGACCGGCGCCGCCTACACCCTGCTCGACCCGGACTTCCCGGCCGACCGGCTGGCCGGCGCGTTCGCCGACTGCGCGGCCTCGCTGCTGGTCACCCACCACCACGCGAGCCCGCCGTTCCCGGTCGGGCGCCACCTCGACCTGGACGCGCAGGCCGCCGCGATCGCCGCCCGCCCCGCCCACGACCCGGGCGTGCCCGTCACCGGCGACGACCTCGCCTGCGTGATGTTCACCTCCGGCTCCACCGGCCGCCCCAAGGGCGCCGCGGTGCCGCACCGCGCGCTCACCACCACCTACCTCGGCCAGGACTATGCCCGCTTCGGCCCCGACGAGGTCTGGCTGCAGTGCTCCCCGGTCTCCTGGGACGCCTTCGCCCTGGAGCTGTACGGCGCGCTGGCCTTCGGCGGCGTCTGCGTGCTGCAGCCCGGCCAGCGGCCCGACCCGCAGGCCATCGCCGAGCTGACCCGGCGCCACGGCGTCACCCAGCTCCAGCTCTCCGCCAGCCTGTTCAACTTCCTGCTGGAGGAGTTCCCGGAGACCTACGACGACCTCAAGGTGGCCTTCACGGCCGGTGAGCGGGCCTCCGTCACCCATGTCGCGAAGGCGCTCGGCCAGTACCCGGACCTGGTCGTCGCCAACGGCTACGGCCCGGTGGAGAGCCTCGGCCTGACCACCTGCCACCGCGCCACCGCCGAGGACGCCGCCGGGGCCGCCATCCCGATCGGGCACCCGCTGCACGGCAAGGGGATCCACGTCCTGGACGAACGGCTGGAGCCCGTCCCCGACGGCACCACCGGCGAGCTCTACGCGGCCGGCGGCGGCCTCGCCCACGGCTACGTCGGCCGGCCCGCGCTGACCGCCGAGCGCTTCGTCGCCTCGCCGTTCGGTGCCCCCGGCGAGCGGCTCTACCGCACCGGCGACCTCGGCCACCGGCGCCCGGACGGGCTGCTGGAGATCACCGGCCGGATCGACGACCAGGTCAAGGTCCGCGGCTTCCGGGTCGAGCCCGGCGAGATCGAGGACGCGCTGACCCGCCACCCCGCCGTCCGGGAGGCCGCCGTCACCGTCCACGAGCCCGCCCCCGGCGACCACCGGCTCGCCGCCTACGTCACCCTCGACGCGGGCGCGGACCCCGCCGCCCCCGAGGCGCTGCTCGACCACCTGGCCGGGCTGCTGCCCGAGCACATGGTGCCCGCGACCGTCGACGTGCTGGACGCGCTGCCGCTCAACCCCAACGGCAAGGTCGACCGCAAGGCGCTGCCGGCCCCCGCCGGGCGCCGCGCCGCCGCCCCGGCGGACCCGCTCACCCCGCACCAGCGGCTGGTCGCCGACGCCGTGCGCGCCGTCCTGGACCTGCCGGACGACCTCGGGCCGGACACCAACTTCTTCCGCATCGGCGGCAATTCGCTGGCGGCCGTCCGGGTGGCCATGAAGCTCTCCCAGCAGACCGGCACCAAGGTCGCGCCGCACGTGGTGTTCCGCGGCCGCACCGTGGGCGCCATCGCCGAACGGCTGGCCTCGTGATGGCCGGCCGCCCCGCCCCCCGTCGCACCGAAGGGAACGAGGCCGTGCGCCCGTCCGACGACGCCCGGGCCGCCGCCCGGGCCCGCACCGCACCCGTGTCCGGCCTCCAGCGCGGCCTCTGGTTCCTCGACCACCTGGACCCGAGGAGCATCACCTACACCACCCCCTGGACCTACGAGGTCACCGGCCCGCTCGACCTCGGCCTGCTGGCCCGCGCCCTGGAGGCCGTCACCGCCCGCCAGGAGGCCCTGCGCACCACCTTCGCCCTGCATCCCGACGGCCCCCGCCAGCACGTCCACGACACCCTCGCCGTGCCACTGGCCGTCACCGACCTGCGGGCCCTTCCCGAGGCCGAACGCGCCGAGCGGTCCGAGGAGTTGATCGCCGAACGGGCCGCCGAGCCGTTCGACCTCGCCACCGGCCCGCTGCTGCGCGCCGAGGCGTTCCGGCTCGCCGACGAGCGCACCACCCTGCTGTTCGTCGTCCACCACATCATCTGGGACGGCTGGTCCGCCGAACTCTTCGAGCGCGAACTCGCCGAGCACTACCGGGCGTTCGCCGCACAGCGGACCCCGGACCTGCCGGCCCTCGCCACCGGGTACGCCGACTGGGCCGAGGAGGAGCGGCTCACCTCCTACGAGGAGCACCTCGCCTACTGGAAGGACCGCCTCGACGGCGCGCCCGCCCTGCTCGACCTGCCCGCCGACCGCCCGCGCCCCGCCGAGCGGAGCGAACGCGGCGCCACCGAGCACTTCGGCCTCGCCCCCGGCACCGCCACCCGGGTCCGGGCCCTCGCCGAACAGGAGGGCGCCACCCCCTTCACCGTGCAGCTCGCCGCCTTCGCCCTGCTGCTGAACCGCTGGACCGGCGCCGACGACCTGCTCGTCGGCACCCCGGTCACCACCCGCAACCGGCCCGAACTCGCCGACCTGCTCGGCTACTTCGTCAACCTCCTGCCGCTGCGGATCAAGCTCGACCCGGGCGCGACCTTCCGCGGGCTGGTCGCCGACCTCCAGGACGGCGCCTTCGACGCCTTCGGCTACCTCGACGTGCCGTTCGACCAGCTGGTCGACCACCTCGGCACCGCCCGCACCCCGCAGCACCCGCCGCTGGTCCAGGTGGTGTTCGGCGCCCACGGCGAGGACGACACCCCGCTCGCCCTCGGCGCGGCCACCGGCCGGCGCACCGTCCGCTCCAACGGCACCAGCAAGTTCGACCTCACCTGGTCCGTCTTCGAGCCCGCCGGCGAAGGGCCGGACGCCCTGCGCGGCGAGGCCGAGTACAGCACCGACCTCTTCGACGCCGCCACCGTCCGCCGTCTCGCCGCCGACTACGCGACCCTGCTGGACGCCGCCCTCGCCGACCCGGACGCCACCGTGCTCCGGCTCACCGCCGCCCCCGCGGCCGGGCAGCGTCCCCGCCCCGCCCGGCTCGACGAGGGCCACTGCCTGCACCACCTCTTCGAGCGGGCCGCCGACGCGCACGGCGGCCGGCCGGCCGCCGACGACGGGCGGGAGCGCCTCGACTACGCCGAACTCGACCGCCGTGCCAACCGGTTGGCCCACACCCTGCGCGCCCACGGGGTGCGCCCCGGCGACCGGGTCGGCCTGCTGCTGGAACGCACCGTCGCCGTCCCGGTCGCCGTCCTCGCCGTCCTCAAGACCGGCGCCGCCTACGTGCCGGTCGACCTCGCCGCCCCCGCCGACCGGGCCGCCCTGGTCTTCGGCGACACCGCCGTCACCGCCGTCCTCACCGACCGCCCCGACCGCGCCCCCGACGGCCCCTGGCAGACCCTCGACCTCACCGCCCGGGCCGCCGAGATCGCCGCCCGCCCCGACACCCGCCCGCCCGCCGCCGGCCGCCCCGGCGACCTCGCCTACCTGATCTTCACCTCGGGCTCCACCGGCCGCCCCAAGGGCGTCGCCGTCGCCCACGAGCACGTCACCCGGCTGCTCGACTCCGGCCGCGAGCACTTCGGCTTCGGCCCCGACACCACCTGGACGCTCTTCCACAGCTACGCCTTCGACTGGACCGTCTGGGAACTGTGGGGCGCGCTGCTGCACGGCGCCCGCCTGCTCGTCGTGCCGTACCTGACCAGCCGCTCGCCCGAGGAGTTCGCCGCGCTCCTCGACGAGCAGGACGTCACCCACCTGTGCCTCACCCCCTCCGCGCTGCGCCAGCTCGAACCGGCCCTGCGCCGCCGCCCCCGGGCGCTGCCCGCACTGCGCTGGATCATGCTCGGCGGCGAGGCCCTGGACCCGGGCGTCGTCCAGCGCTGGCACGAGCTCGACCCGCTGCCGCCCGCCCGGCTCTGCAACCTCTACGGCATCACCGAGACCACCGTCCACGTCACCGTCCACGACGTCGCCGAGGGCGGCGCCGGCTTCGAACGCAGCCTCATCGGCGAGCCCATGGCCCACCTCACCGCGGCCGTCCTGGACGACTGGCTGCGCCCCTGCCCGCCCGGCGTCCCCGGCGAGCTCTACATCGGCGGCGGGAGCCTCGCCCACGGCTACTGGGGCCGCCCCGGCCTCACCGCCGGCCGCTTCGTCGCCGACCCCGCCGGACCGCCCGGCGCCCGCCTCTACCGCACCGGCGACGTCGCCAGGCGGCTGCCGGACGGCGGCCTGGAGTACGTCGGGCGCGCCGACTTCCAGGTCAAGCTGCGCGGCTTCCGGATCGAGCTCGGCGAGATCGAGAACGCCGTCGCCGCCCACCCGGACGTCGACGCCTGCGTGGTCACCGTGCACGAGGACCGGCTCGCCGCCTACGTCACCGGCCGCGCCCCCGAGGACCTGCGCGGCTTCCTCGGCCGCTCGCTGCCCGCCTACATGGTCCCGGCGAGCGTCACCGTGCTGGACGCCCTGCCGCTCACCGTCAACGGCAAGGTCGACCGCGCCGCACTGCCCGCCCCCGGGCGTGCCGCCCCCGAACGGACCGGGCGGCACGCCGAGCCGCGCACCCCCGAGGAGGAACTGTTCGCCGCCGTGTGGACCGAGGTGCTCGGGGTGCCCGGGATCGGCGTCCACGACGACTTCTTCCACCTCGGCGGCGACTCCATCCGCGCCGTCCAGCTGGCCGGCGCCCTGCACGACCGGGGCTGGCAGCTCTCCCTGCGGGACGTCTTCAACGCGCCCACCGTCGCGGCCCTGCTGCCGCTGGCCCGGCCCGTCGAGGCCGACCCCGACGCCGGCCGGCCGTTCGCGCTGATCGACGAGGACGACCGGGCCGAGCTGCCGCCCGGGATCGTCGACGCCTACCCGATGGTCTCCATGCAGCTCTCGATGGTCTTCCACATGGAGGTCGCCGGCGGCACCGACAGCTACCACAACGTCAACTCCTACCGCTTCGGCGGCGAGCTCGACGAGACCGCGCTGCGCCGCTCCGTCAACGAGGCGATGGCCCGGCACGCCGTGCTGCGCACCGGCCTCGACCTCTCCGGCTACGGCGAACCGCTCCAGCTGGTGCACGGCACGCTGCCCGCCCCGGTCGAGTTCGCCGACCTGCGCGGGCGCACCGAGCAGGAGCAGGACGCCGCGATCCGGGCCGTCTTCGAGCACCACCGCGACCGGCCGTTCGACCTCACCGCGCCCCCGCTGTTCCGGATCACCGTCCAGCGCCTGGCCGCCGACGCCTTCCAGCTCACCATCTCCGAACACCACGCGATCCTCGATGGCTGGAGCTTCACCTCCCTGCTCACCGAGATCCTCGAACGGCACGCCGCACTCGCCGCCGACCCGGTCTCCGCGCCCGCCCCGCCGCCGCGCACCGCCTTCCGCGACTTCGTGGCCGTCGAACGGGCCGCCGCCGCGGACCGGGACTCGCTCGCCTACTGGCACCGGCGGCTCGACGGCGCCACCGGCCAGCTCTGGCCGGGCAGCGAGGACGTCCACGAGCTGCCGCGCACCGTCGAACGGGTGCTGCCGGACGCGCCCGGGCAGCTGCGGGCCGTCGCCGACGCGCTCGGCGTCCCGGTCAAGTCCGTCGCCCTCGCCGCCCACCTGCACGCCCTCGCCCGCATCACCGGGCGCCGCCGGGTCACCACCGGACTGGCGATGAACGGCCGGCTCGAACGGCTCGGCGGCACCGAGGTCTACGGGCTCTTCCTCAACACCGTCCCGCTGGTCGCCGAACCCGGGGACGACCTGGCGGCGCTGGTGCGGCACGTGCACCGCGAGGAGCTGGACATGATGCCGCACCGCCGGGTGCCGTTCGCCCGGCTGGCCCGGATGATGGCCGACACCGCGCTCGACAGCCAGTTCGGCTACCTGCGCTTCCACGCCCTCGGCCGGCTCAGCGCGGCCCGCATCGAGGACGGCCGGATCGGCACCGAACCCACCTACCGGCACGAGCCGAACAGCTTCACCTTCGGCGCCTCGCTGATCCAGGACCCGGTCACCCAGCGGGTGCTGCTCGCCGTGGACCACCAGCGGGCGCTGGTCGACGACGCCACGGCGGAGGAGTTCATGGACGCCTACGCGGCGGCCCTGGCCCGCCTGGCCTCCGACGTCTGACCCCGACTCCGGGCAGCACCGCCCACCCCACCCCACCCGTCAGCTCAGCCCAGTGAGGAGCACCCCCGCCATGACCACCTTCGCGGAGCCGGTCACCGTCGCCCCGTCCACCCCCGCCGTCGCCACCGACCTGCTGTCCCGGCTGCGGGCCGCCGTCGCCGCCCACCCCGGCCGGCCCGCCGTGCACGCCGCCGACGGCAGCCTCGACTTCGCCGCCCTGGAGCGCCGCACCGCCGCCCTGGCCGCCGCCCTGCGCGCCGCCGGCGTCCGGCGCGGCGACCGGGTCGGCGTCCACCTCGCCCGCACCCTCGACCTGCCGGTCGCGCTGCTCGCCGTCTGGCGGGCCGGCGCCGCCTACGTCCCGCTGGACCCCGCCTACCCGGCCGAGCGGATCGCCTTCATGGCCGCCGACGCCCGGCTGACCGCGGTGGTCAGCGCGCAGGCGGCGCCGCCCGTCCCGGCCGGTGTCACGGTGCTGCGCCCGGACGCCGCCGTGCCCGCCGTCCCCGCCGCTCCCGGCCCGGCCGACCCCGACGCCCCGCACCCGCTGGACCCCGCCTACGTCATCTACACCTCCGGCTCCACCGGCCGCCCCAAGGGCGTCGAGGTGCCGCACGGCGCCGTCGCCGACCTCGTCGCCGGCCTGGAGGGCATCGGCGCCTACCGCCCCGGGCCGTCCGTCGTCGCCTGGAACGCCAGCGTCTCCTTCGACGCCTCCGTCCAGCAGTGGGCCCGGATCTGCCGCGGCGACACCCTCGTGGTCGTCGACGACGCCCGGCGCGCCGACCCGGCCGCCCTGGCCGCCCTGCTCGACGAGCACGCCGTCACCGACCTCGACCTGACCCCGTCCCACTGGCAGCTGCTGCGCGAGCCGCTGCTCGGCGGCGGCGCACGCGTCCCGCGCCTGTTCATGGGCGGCGAGCCCGTCCCCGGGCGCACCTGGCGCGAGCTGGCCGACGGCGGCGTCGAGGCGTTCAACCTCTACGGGCCCACCGAGTGCACCGTCGACGCGATCGCCGCCCGGATCACCGGCCCCGGCCCGCACCTCGGCGCGCCGCTGCCCGGCGTCCGCGCCCACCTGCTGGACGAGCGGCTGGTGCCGGTCACCGAGCCCGGCGCGGTCGGCGAGCTGTACCTCGGCGGACCCGGCCTGGCCCACGGCTACGCCGGGCAGCCGGGCCTGACCGCCGGCCGGTTCGTCGCCGACCCGTTCGCCCAGGAGCCGGGCGCCCGGATGTACCGCACCGGCGACCAGGCCCGCCGCTCCGCCGACGGCCTGCTGGAGTACGTCGGGCGGGTGGACCGCCAGGTCAAGCTGCGCGGCTTCCGCGTCGAACTCGGCGAGGTCGAGCACGCCGTCGCGGCCCTGGACGGCGTCGGCGCCGCCGCCGTCACCGTGCACGAGCCCGCACCCGGGGACACCCGCCTCGCCGCCTACGTCACCGGCGCCTCCGCCGACCCCGCCGCCCTGGTCGCCGCCCTGCGCCGCACCCTGCCCGCCCACCTGGTGCCGGCCACCGTGACCGTCCTGGACGCCCTGCCGCTCACCCCGAACGGCAAGGTCGACCACCGCGCCCTGCCCGCCCCGGCCGCCCCGGCGGCGCCGGAGGCCGCCGGCGGGGGAGTGGCGGAGCAGGTCGCCGAGGTGTGGCGCACCGTGCTCGGCGTCCCCGAGGTGCTGCCCACCGACGACTTCCTCACCCTCGGCGGCCACTCCCTCGCCGCCCTGCGGGTGGTCCACCTGCTGCGCCGCAAGCTCAACGTCGAGCTCCAGCTGCGCCACCTGCTGGACGCCGCCGACCTCGCCGCCTTCACCGAGGCCGTCCAGCGCGCCGCCACCACCGCCCCGGCCACCGCCCGCCCCACCCTCGCCCCCCGCCGCCCGGCCGTCCGATGAGCACCACCCCCCACCCACACCCGGGCACCCGGCAGCCGGTGCCGCCTGCGGCAGACCTCGCTGCGGCGGCGGTGGCCCCTGTGGCTGCTGGTGGCTCGCAGTCTGGGGCCGGGCGGCTGGTGTCGCCTGCAGTGGACCTCGCTGCGGTGGCGGTGGCCCCTGTGGCTGCTGGTGGCTCGCAGTTCGGGGCTGGGCAGCTGGTGTCGCCCGATGCGGACCAGGCCGCGCTGGCGGACGATCCTGTGGTTGCTGGTGGCTTGCACTTCGGGGCCGGGCAGCCAGTGTCGCCCGATGCGGACCCCGCTGCGCTGGCGGACGGTTCTGTGACTGTTGGCGGTCCGCAGTTCGGGGCCGGGCAGTTGGCGTCGCCTGCGGCGGACCTCGCTGCGGTGGCGGTCGTCCCTGCGGCCGCCGGTGGTCCGCAGTTCGGGGCTGGGCAGCCGGTGTCGCCCGTGGCGGTCCAGGCCGCGCTGGCGGACGGTTCTGTGGTTGTTGGTGGCTCGCCGTCCGGCGCTCGGCCGCCGGTGACCTTGGGGCCGGCCGGGCCGATGTGGCTGAGTGTGGTTCTTCCTCGCGGCCGGTTGCTGGCCCGGCGGGGGGAGAGGCCGCTTCCGTGGCGGTCGTCGGTGCGCAGATGGTCGCGGACCTCTCGGCGACCGGGACCTCGGTTCCCACCGATGCCGCTGAGCCCCGGGCCCTTGCCTCCGCCCGCCCGGCGATCATCCCCAGCTCTCGGCCGGTTCGCTTGATTGCGGATGGCCCTGTGACTGCCCGGCAGCCGGTGACGCCCGAGACGGCCGAACACGGTGCGCGCTCGCGGCCGGTTGGTCCGGTGGCGGATGGCCCTGTGACTGCTGGTGGCCAGCTGTTCGGGGCCCGGCAGCCGGTGCCGCCCGGCGTGGCTGAGTGTGGTTCCTCCGCGCGGCCGATGGCCGGCCCGGTAGGGGGAGAGGCCGCTTCCGTGGCGGTTGGCGGTGCGCAGATGGTCGCGGACCTCTCGGCGACCGGGACCTCGGTTCCCGCCGATGCTGCTGAGCCCCGGGCCCTTGCCTCCGCCCGCCCGGCGATCACTCCCCGCTCCCGGCCGATCATCGACGCCACGGCACCGGGTGATGCGGCAAAGCACCCGACAGCCATGGCTGTGGCAGCCGATGGCCCACGACTCGGGGCTCGGCGGCCGGTCAGGCCGGCCACCGGACAAGTCGGCGTGGGCGAGCACGGCTCTGTCGCACGGCCCGAACGCCTGGCGGCCGCCGACACGGTACCGGGACCGGTCGTCCCGGTGGCATCCGACGGCGCGCAGCCCGGCGCCCGGCAGCCGGTTGTTTCAGCCGCTGTCCCGGGTGCTGGAGCCGGGGTCCGGTCGTCGGCAACTCCTCCGTCCCGTCCGGTGGGTGGTGGCGTACAGCCGGTCGCTTCGGCCGCTGTCCCGGTCGATGGAGTCGACGTTCGGTCGCTCGCTGCCGCGTCTGCTCGGCCGCCGATCACTCCTCGGCCCCGTCCAGTGGTCGGTGCCGCGCAGTCCGGTGCGGCCCGGTCCCTCGCCTCCGCCGTCGCCCGGCCGCGCCCGGCCCCGGCCCCGGCCGTTCCGGCCACCCGGCCCCGCACCGAGGGGGACTGGTTCCTCCTCCCCGCGCCCCGGCCCGCCGCCCAGGTCAGGCTGTTCTGCTTCCCGCACGCCGGTGGGGACGCCACCGCCTTCACCCCGCTGGCGCGGCACCTCGCCCCCGCCGCCGAGGTGTGGGCGCTGCGCCCGCCGGCACGCGGCGGGCGCAGCCGGGACCCGATGCCCGCCGGCTTCGCCGACCTGGTCGAGGCGGTCGCCGGGGCCCTCGCCCCGCACCTCGGCCCCGGCCACCGGGCCGCCTTCTACGGGCAGAGCTTCGGCGCCCTGCTCGCCTACGAGGTGGCCCGGGCGCTGCCCGCCGACCGCCGGCCCGAGCTGGTGGTGGTGGCCGGGGCGCCCTGCCCCGCCGAGTGGACCGAACGCGAGTCCAAGGACCTCGACGCCGCCGAACTCCTGCGCCTGACCGGCCTGGAGGAACTGGTCCGGGCCGATCCGGAGCTGGTCGAGCTGGCCCTCGGCGGCATCCGCACCGACCTCGCGGTCAGCGCCACCTACCGGTACCGGCCGCATGCCCCGATCGGCTCCGCGCTGTACGCGCTGGCCGGCGCCGACGACCCGATGCTCGCCACCACCGACCTCACCGGCTGGGCCGCCCACACCCGGGGCGCCTTCGGCCACCGCGTCCTGCCCGGCGGGCACCTGCTCGCCACCGTCGACCGGCCCGGCCCGGTCGACCTCCTGAGCACCCTCCTGAGCACCCTCCCCACCACCAAGGAGCAGCCGTCATGGTGACCACCACCTCCGTCGACCTCACCGACCCCGCGCTGTGGGCCCGCCCCGACACCCCGGAGCTGGTCGCCGAACTGCGCGCCCAGGCGCCCGTCCACCGCACCGACACCGTCGACGACGGGCCGATCTGGTCGGTGATGACCTACCGGGAGTCGGCCGACGTGCTGCGCAACGCGGCCGTGTTCAGCTCGGAGTCCGGCTCGCTGCTGGGGGCCGGTGTCGGCAACGTCCCGGTCGGCTCGGGCCGGATGATGGCCCTCACCGACCCGCCCCGGCACCGCGAACTGCGGGCCCCCGCCAATCCGTTCTTCTCCAAGGGCGGAGTGCGCGGTGCCTCCCGCTCGATCGCCGACCGGGCCGCCGAGCTCTTCGACCGGGCCGTCGAGCAGGGCGAGGCGGACCTCGTCGACGTGGTCTCCGCGCTGCCGCTGGCCGTCATGTGCGACCTGCTGGACGTTCCGGAGAAGGACCGCGACATGGTGGTCCGGGTCTGCGACGTGGCGTTCCTCGGCGCCACCCCGGAGGAACGCCGGGCCGGGCACCAGCAGTTGATCCCCTACCTGCTGCACCAGGTGATGCTGCGCCGCAGCGACCCGCGCGACGACCTCATCTCGATGATGGCCACCTACAAGGTGAACGGCCGGCTGCTGCCGGTCGAGGACGTCGTGCTCAACCTGGACAACATCGTGGTCGGCGGCGTCCAGACGGTCCGCCACACCGCCGCGATGGGGCTGCACACCCTGGTCAACCGTCCCGACCTGTGGCGGCAGTTGCAGCGCGGCGAGGTGTCGATGGACTCGGCGGTGGACGAGCTGCTGCGCTGGACCTCGGTCGGGCTGCACACGCTGCGCACCGCCACCCGGGACATCGAGCTGGCCGGGCGGCAGATCCGCCGGGGCGACCGGGTCGCGGTGTGGGTGTGGTCGGCGAACCGGGACCCGGAGGCCTTCGAGGCGCCCGAGGAGATCCGCCTCGACCGCTCGCCCAACAAGCACCTGGCGCTCGGGCTGGGCGCCCACTACTGCATCGGCGCGCCGCTGGCGAAGACCGAGCTGAGCGCGCTGTTCACGGCGGCGCTGGAGAAGGCGTCGTCGATCGAGCCGGCCGGCCCGGCGGAGTTCAACCGCTCGATCATCAACTTCGGCCTGGACCGCTTCCCGGTCCGGCTCACCCCGCGCTGAGGAGCAGGAGCACCCCGACCGACCCCCGCCCGCCCGACCGACCCCCCGCCCGCCGACCCCCGCCCGACCCCCGGTACACCCCTGCGACGAGGCCCGCGCAGGAGGACGGCAGTCCCGGAACTGCCGCTCTCCTGCCGGGCCTCGTGCCGCTTCCGGACCCGGCGCGCCCCTACCTTCGAATCACCGCACCACGACCACCACCTCACCGAGGAGACCACCGTGAGCAACCCGTTCGAGGACGACAACGCCGGCTACCTCGTCCTGGTCAACGACGAGAACCAGCACTCGCTCTGGCCGGTCTGGATCGACGTGCCGGCCGGCTGGACCACCGTCCACGGCGAGGCCCCCCGCCAGGAGTGCCTGGAGTGGATCGAGGCCAACTGGACCGACATCCGCCCGGCCTCGCTGGTCGCCGGCCTCGACCGCCGGTGAGCGCCGCCATGGTCACCTGGGAGCTGAACCCCGGCCGCCCGGCCCTCGCCCACGTGCCGGCCGGCGCCGACCTCGCCGAGGGCTGCGCCTGGCTGCGCGCGCACGAGGCCGAGCTGACCGCCGCGCTGCACCGACACGGCACGATCTTCCTGCGCGGCCTGCCGGTCGCCGCCACCGAGGACGTCGCCGCCGTGCGCGACGTCCTGATCCCCGAGCCCACCCCGTACCGGGAGAAGGCCACCCCGCGCAGCGACTTCGGCAACGGCGTCTTCTCCTCGACCGACCTGCCGCCCGCGCAACCGATCCGGATGCACAACGAGAACAGCTACACGCTGACCTTCCCCGGCCGGCTGCTGTTCGCCTGCCTGATCGCCCCGGAGGAGGGCGGCGCCACCCCGACGGCGGACGTCCGCAAGGTCCTCGCCGCCCTGCCGGCGCACCTGGCCGAGCGCGGCCGGACCTCCGGCTGGACCCTGAACCGCAGCTACTCCGACTACGTCTCGCTGGGCTGGCGGACCGCCTTCGCCACCGAGGACCGCGCCGAGGTCGAGCGCTACTGCCGGGAGAACGGCATCTCCTGGGAGTGGACGGCGGACGGCAACCTGCGCACCAGCCAGCTGCGCCCGGCCACCATCCACCACCCGCACACCGGCGAGGAGGCCTGGTTCAACCACCTGGCGTTCTGGAGCGAGTGGTCGCTCGACCCGGACATCCGGGAGGCCATGGTCGAGGAGTTCGGCCCGGACGGCCTGCCGTTCAACACCGGCTTCGGCGACGGCGAGCCGCTCACCCGCGAGGACGTCGAGGCGCTGAACGCCGCCTACGAGGCCGCCACCGTCCGGGAGACCTGGCAGGCGGGCGACGTGATGCTGGTCGACAACGTGCTCTGCGCGCACGGCCGCGACCCGTACCGCGGCGACCGGAAGATCGCCGTCGCGATGGGCCGCCCGGTCGACGTCCTCGACTGCCGCCCCTCGGTCCTGCCGACCACCGCCGTCGCCGCGTGACGGCGCCCCCCACCCGCCCGTGACGTGAGCAGAGGAAGCACCGTGATCCCGGTTTCGTACGCACAACAGCGTCTGTGGCTGATCGACCAGATCGAAGGGCCGACCGCGCTCTACAACCTGCCGTTCGCGGTCCGCCTGCGCGGCCCGCTCGACACCGCCGCGCTGCGTGCCGCGACGGCGGACGTGGTCGCCCGGCACGAGGCCCTGCGCACGGTGTTCCCGGTGGACGGGGAGGGCGTGCCGGTGCAGCACATCCTGCCGTCGGCGGAGGCGTCGATCGCCTTCGCGACGGTGGAGTGCGCACCGGCCGGCTACCCGGCCCTGCGGGACGCGGAAGCCGCCCACGCCTTCGACCTGAGCAACGAACTCCCCATCCGGGTCACGGTCTTCTCGCTCACCCCGACCGAAGGAAGCACCCCCGAAGACACCCCCGAAGACACCCCCGAAGACACCCCCGGACGCACCCCCGAACACGTGCTGCTGGTGGTGCTCCACCACATCGCCGGTGACGGCTGGTCGCTCGGTCCGCTGCTGCGCGACCTCGCCGCCGCCTACTCCGCCCGGCTCTCGGACGGCGAGCCGCAGTGGGAGCCGCTGCCGGTGCAGTACGCCGACTACGCCCTGTGGCAGCGCGAGCTGCTCGGCGAGGAGTCCGACCCGTACAGCCTGATGAGCCGTCAGCTCACGTACTGGCGCGACAGGCTGGCCGGTCTTCCGGAGGAGCTGGAACTGCCGGCGGACCGCCCCCGCCCGCCCGCGCCGACCGGCGCCGCCGACGCCGTGCCGTTCACCCTCGCGCCCGCCCTGCACGCCGCGCTGGCCGACCTCGCCCGCGGCCACCGCGCCACCCTGTTCGCCGTGCTCCAGGCGGGCCTGGCCGCGCTGTTCACCCGGCTCGGCGCCGGGACCGACATCCCGCTCGGCACCGGTGTGGCCGGCCGCTCCGACGAGGCGCTGAGCGACCTGGTCGGCTTCTTCGTCAACACCCTGGTGCTGCGCACCGACACCTCCGGAGACCCGTCCTTCGCCGAACTCCTGGACCGGGTCCGGGAGGCGCAGCTGGACGCCTTCGTGCACCAGGACGTGCCGTTCGAGCGGCTGGTCGAGGAGGTCAACCCGGCCCGCGCGCTCGGCCGCCACCCGCTGTTCCAGACCCTGCTGGTGCTCCAGAACCACGAGGAGGGCGAACTCGGCCTGCCCGGGCTGGAGTCGGCGCCCGAGCCGCTCGGCCTGCGGGTCGCCAAGTTCGACCTCAACATCGGCATCACCGAGCGGCACGGCCCGGACGGCGCCCCGGCCGGCCTGGAGGGCTCCGCCGAGTACGCCGCCGACCTGTGGGACCGCGCCACCGTCACCGCCCTGTTCGAGCGCTTCGGCCGGCTGCTCGCCGCCGCGGTGGCCGACCCGGAGGCACCGATCGGCAGCCTGGACATCCTCGCCCCCGAGGAGCGCACCCGCCTCGCCGAGGACTGGAACGCCACCGCCGCGCCCGTGCGCACCGGCTCGCTGCCCGCCCTGTTCGAGGCCCGGGCGGCCCGCACCCCGGACGCCGTCGCCCTCGCCCACGACGGCGGCACCGTCAGCTACGCCGAGCTCAACACCCGCGCCAACCGGCTCGCCCACCACCTGCTCGCCGCGGGCGTCGGCCCGGAGTCGCCGGTCGCCCTGCTGATGGAACGCTCGGTGGACCTCGTGGTCGCCACCCTCGCCGTGCTCAAGGCGGGCGGCTGCTACGTGCCGATGCACGCGAGCCTGCCGCCCGAGCGGATGACCGCGCTGCTCGCCGACACCGCCGCGCCGGTCCTGCTCACCGACCGCGCCGAGCCCGGCTTCGCGCACACCGCCACGGTGGTGCGCCCCGGCGACGAGGCGCACCGGCCCGGCCACGACCCCGCGCTGCCCGTCCACCCGGACCGGCTGGCCTACGTGATGTTCACCTCCGGCTCCACCGGCACCCCCAAGGGCGTCGCCGTCCGCCACCGCGACGTCGTCGACCTCGCCGACGACCGCCGCTGGCGCGACGGGCGGCACGAGCGGATTCTGCTGCACTCCCCGCACGCCTTCGACGCCGCCACCTACGAGCTGTGGGCGCCGCTGCTGCACGGCGGCACCGTCGTCGTCGCCCCGCCCGGCACCCTGGACGCCGCCGCCCTGCACGCCCTCGCCGTCCGGCACGGCGTCACGGCGGTCTTCCTCACCAAGGCCCTGTTCGACCTGGTCGCCGAGCAGGCCCCGGAGACCTTCCGCGCCCTGCGCACCGTCTGCACCGGCGGCGAGGCCGCGTCCGGCACCCTGATGCGCCGCGTCCTGGACCACTGCCCGGACCTGCTGCTCGCCCACGTCTACGGGCCCACCGAGGCCACCACCTTCGCCACCCACCACCACCTGCGGCCCGCCGACCTGGACGGCGCCCGGGCGCCGATCGGCCTGCCGCTGGACAACATGCGCGCCCACGTCCTGGACGCCCGGCTGCGCCCGGTGCCGCCCGGGGTGCCCGGCGAGCTGTACGTCGCGGGGGCGGGCCTGGCCCGCGGCTACTGGCGCCGGGCGGCGCTGACCGCCGAACGCTTCGTCGCCGACCCCTACGACCGGGGCGGCCGGATGTACCGCACCGGCGACCTGGTGCGCCGCCGCTCCGACGGAGCCATCGAGTTCCTCGGCCGGATCGACGGCCAGGTCAAGCTGCGCGGCTTCCGGATCGAGCTCGGCGAGATCGAGGCCGCGCTCTCCCGCCACCCCGCCGTCCGCCAGGTCATCGTCGTCCCCCGCGAGGACCGCCCCGGCGACACCCGGCTGGTCGGCTACTGCGCCGCCGACGGAGGCGCCGCCGACGGCGCCGGGACGAACGGCACCGGGGCGGACAGCACCGGGGCGGACGGCACCGGGACCACCGCCGACCTCGCCGCCGAGCTCAAGCGGTTCGCCGCCGAGTCGCTGCCCGGCTACATGGTGCCCTCCGCCGTGGTGGTGCTGCCCGCCCTGCCGCTGAACGCCAACGGCAAGGTCGACCGGCGCGCCCTGCCCGCCCCCGACCTCACCGCCGACACCGCCGGCCGCGCCCCGCGCGACGAGCGCGAACAGGCCCTGTGCACGCTGTTCGGCGAGATCCTCGGCCTCGACGGCATCACCGTCGACGACGACTTCTTCGCCCTCGGCGGCCACTCCCTGCTCGCCACCCGCCTGGTCGGGCGGGTGCGCACCGAGCTCGGCCTCGAACTCGCCATCGGCGACCTCTTCCAGGCCCCGACCGTCGCCGCCCTCGCCGCCCGGATCGCCGGCGCCCCGGCCCGCCCCGCCCTGCGCCCGGAGCCGCGCCCCGAGCACCTGCCGCTCTCCTTCGCCCAGCGCCGCCTCTGGTTCCTCGGCAAGGCCGAGGGCCCCGCCGCCACCTACAACGTCACCCTCGCCCTGCGGCTGACCGGCCCGCTGGACACCGCCGCCCTGGAGGCCGCCCTCGGTGACGTCGCCGCCCGCCACGAGAGCCTGCGCACCGTCTTCACCGAGCTCGACGGCGTGCCCCACCAGCGGGTGCTGGCCGCACCGCCCGCGCCGCTGCTCACCGTCACCGACCGCCCCGCGCAGGACCTCGTCCACCACACCTTCGACCTGGCGGCGGACGTGCCGCTGCACGCCTACCTGCGGCCCGAGGGCCCCGAGGAGCACGTCCTCACCCTGGTGATGCACCACATCGCCAGCGACGGCTGGTCGCTGCGCCCGCTCTTCCGCGACCTCGCCGAGGCCTACACCGCCCGCCGCGCCGGCGCCGGACCGTCCTGGCGGCCGCTGCCCGTCCAGTACGCCGACTACACCCTCTGGCAGCACCGGCTGCTCGGCGCGGACGGCGACCCGCGCTCGCTGCTCGGCGGCCAGCTCGCCCACTGGCGCGAGGCCCTGGCCGGACTGCCCGACGAGCTGCCGCTGCCGCTGGACCGCCCGCGCCCGCCCGTGCCCACCCACCGCGGCGACGTCGTCGAGCTGGACCTCGACGCCGCCCTGCACACCCGGCTCGTCGCGCTGGCCGCCGAGCACGGCGTCACCCTGTTCATGGTGCTCCAGGCCGCCTGGGCCGCCCTGCTGCACCGCTTCGGCGCCGGCGACGACCTGCCGATCGGCACCCCGCTGGCCGGGCGCCTGGATACCGCCCTGGACGACCTGGTCGGCTTCTTCGCCAACACCCTGGTGCTGCGCACCGACCTGAGCGGCACGCCCACCTTCGCCGAGCTGCTGGCCCGCGTCCGGGAGGCCGACCTGGCCGCCTACGCCCACCAGGACGTGCCGTTCGAGCGCCTGGTCGAGGAGCTGAACCCGGCCCGCACCCTCGCCCGGCACCCGCTGTTCCAGGTGATGATCGCCTTCGACAACACCGCCGGCGCCGGCCCCGTCTTCCCCGGCACCCGCGCCGCCCACGAGCCGCTGGGCCTGCCCACCACGGCCTTCGACCTCACCCTCAGCCTCGCCGAGCGCCACCACCCGGACGGCGCCCCGGCGGGCCTGTCCGGCGGCCTGGAGTTCGCCGTCGACCTGTTCGACCGCGCCACCGCCGAGCGGCTCGCCGCCGCGCTGGTCCACCTGCTCGCCCAGGCCGCCGAGCAGCCGCACCGCCCGCTCGCCGACCTGGACGTGCTCGGCACGCAGGGGCACGCGCAGCTCGCCCGCTGGCACGACACCGCCCGCCCCGGCGGCGAGGTGCTCCTGCCGGCCGCCTTCGCCGCCCAGGCCGCCGCCACCCCGGACGCCACCGCCCTGGTCTTCGGCGGGCTGCGGCTGAGCTACGCCGAGCTGAACGCCCGCGCCAACCGGCTCGCCCACGGCCTGATCGCCGCCGGCATCGGCCCCGAATCGCTGGTCGCCCTCGCCCTGCCCCGCTCGGCCGAGTCGATCGTCGCCCAACTGGCCGTGCTCAAGGCCGGCGCCGCCTACCTGCCGCTGGACTCCGACTACCCGCGCGACCGGCTCGCCCACATGCTGGCCGACGCCCGCCCGGCCGCCGCGCTGAGCACCGCCGCCTGGCCGCTGCCCGAGGTGCTGGACGGCCTGACCGTGCTGCCCGCCGACGCCGGGGCCTGGGCCGGGCGGCCCGCCGACGAGCCGCCCGTGCGGATCGGCCCCGAGCATGCCGCCTACGTCATCTACACCTCCGGCTCCACCGGCCGCCCCAAGGGGGTCGTGGTCCGCCACGGCGGCGTCGCCAACCTGTACGCCTTCCACCGCGACACGACCCTCGCGCTCGCCCGGCAGGCCCACCCGGGGCGGCGGTTCACCTTCGCCTCGACGGCCTCGACCTCCTTCGACACCTTCCTCGAAGGGATGCTCTGGCTGACCGCCGGCCAGGAACTGCACCTGCTCGACGACACCCTGCGCCGCGACGCCGCCGCCATCGTCCGCCACCTCGACCGCACCGGCGCCGACGTCCTCGACGTCACCCCCGGCCAGGCCGAACGGCTGGTCGAGGAGGGCCTGCTCACCACCTGCCCGCCCGCCGTGCTGATGATCGGCGGCGAGGCCTGCGGCCAGCAGCTGTGGACCACCCTGTCCGCCGCCCCCGACACCCTCGTGCTCAACATCTACGGGCCCACCGAGTGCACCGTCGACGCCCTGCACCACCGCCTCGACGCCACCGTCACCCGCCCGGTGATCGGGCGTCCGCTGTCCAACCTGCGCGCCCACCTGCTCGACGCGCGGCTGCGCCCGGTGCCCGTCGGCGTGCCCGGCGAGCTCTACCTGAGCGGCGCGGGGCTGGCCCGCGGCTACCTCGGCCGCCCGGCGCTGACCGCCGAGCGCTTCGTCGCCGACCCGTACGACGAGGGCGCCCGGATGTACCGCACCGGCGACCTCGCCCGGCGCCGCGCCGACGGCTCGGTGGAGTTCCTCGGCCGCACCGACCACCAGGTCAAGGTGCGCGGCTTCCGGATCGAACTCGGCGAGATCGAGGCCGTCCTGGCCGGCCACCCGCAGGTGCGGCAGGCCGCCGTGCTGCCGCACCGGGACGGCACCGCCGGCACCCGGCTGGTCGCCTACCTGGCCACCGGCGCCGACCCGGCGGAGCTGCGCGCCCACGCCGCCGCCGCGCTGCCCGACTACATGGTCCCGGCGGCCTTCGTCACCCTGGAGGCGCTGCCGCTCAACGTCAACGGCAAGCTCGACCGGGCCGCCCTGCCCGCCCCCGACTTCACCGCGAGCGCGGGGGGCCGGGCCGCCCGCACGGCCCGCGAGGAGATCCTCTGCGGCCTGTTCGCCGAGGTCCTCGGCCTGGAGGGCGCCGTCTCGATCGACGACGACTTCTTCGCCCTCGGCGGCCACTCGCTGCTCGCCACCAAGCTGCTCAGCCGGGTCCGCTCGGTGCTCGGCGCCGAACTCGGCATCCGGGACGTCTTCGAGGCCCCGACCGTCGCGGGCCTGGCCGAGCGCCTGGACGGCGCCGAGGTCCGGCCCGCGCTCACCGCCGCGGCGCGCCCCGAGCGGCTGCCGCTCTCCTTCGCCCAGCAGCGGCTCTGGCTGATCGACCGGATGGAGGGCCCCGGCGCCCTCTACAACATGCCGCTCGCGCTGCGGCTCACCGGCGAACTCGACCGCGCCGCGCTCACCGCCGCGCTCGGCGACCTGGCGGCCCGGCACGAGAGCCTGCGCACCGTCATCGCCGAGCACGACGGCGAGCCCTACCAGCGGATCCTCGCCGACGCCGCCGTTGCGGTCGAACTCCTCGACTGCGCGCCAGAGTCCGTCGACGCCGAGGTGGACCGCGCCGCCCGCCGCCCGTTCGACCTGGCCGCCGAGCCGCCCGTGCGGGCCACCCTGCTCCGGGTCGCCGAGGACGAGCACGTGCTGGTGGTCGCCCTGCACCACATCGTCGGCGACGGCTGGTCGATGGGCCCGCTGCTGCGCGACCTCGCCGAGGCCTACACCCTGCGCCTCGGCGGCGAGCGGCCGCTCTTCGAACCGCTCGCCGTCCAGTACGCCGACTACGCGCTCTGGCAGCGCGAGCTGCTCGGCGACGAGGCCGACCCGCAGAGCCTGCTCGCCCGCCAACTCGCCTACTGGCGCGAGACCCTGGCCGACCTTCCGGAGGAGATCGCGCTGCCCGCGGACCGTCCGCGCGGCGCCCGCGCCGACCACCGCGGCGAGCGCGTCGCCCTGCCGATCGACGCCGGGCTGCACCGCGCACTCGTCGCGCTCTCCCGCGAGCACCGGGTCACCCTCTTCATGACCCTCCAGGCCGCGCTCGCCGCCCTGCTCACCCGCCTCGGGGCGGGCACCGACGTGCCGA